>NZ_JBLBUE010000106.1:0-12056 GCF_047290655.1 Alteromonas sp. AMM-1
ATCAGTATTCCTATACTGGCTTTGTTACTTTACTGGGTGGTAAATCGCGGCGTACGGCCACTTCGCGCCCTGTCGGCTCAACTGGAAAACAAAGCCCGCAACAACCTCGAACCCATTGCGTTGAGCAATACACCAAACGAACTCACCACGGTTATAGACACACTCAATTCGTTGTTTTTAAGATTGAACAAGGCGTTTGAACGCGAGCAGTTGTTTTCTGCCAATGCCGCACATGAATTACGCACCCCATTAAGCGTATTAAAAATAAACCTGCATAATCTGCATGCCTCTGCCAGCCCCGGTAAAGACGAAATAGCCAAATGTCAGCGCGACACCGACCGAATGATAAGGGTAGTAAATCAATTATTGCTGCTAAGCCGCACCAATCCGGAAACGACCCAGGCCAATCTGGAAAGCGTGGAAATAGAATCCATGCTGCAAGAAATTATCAGCGAGATGTATGACACCATCGATGCCAAACAGCAGGCTATTTCGCTCAGCAGTTCCCCGTGCGTGCTGCAAGCCAATCCATTTGCCCTGCAAACTATGCTCAGTAACCTGATTGGCAATGCCAGTAAGTACACACCGGAAGGCGGTGAAATTGAGATCACCACACAGGTCTCGGCAGATGGCCTCGATATCCAGGTAGCCGACTCTGGGCCGGGTATTCCACCTGCCGATTACGAAAAAGTACTCACGCCGTTTTTTCGGGTGGCCAATACGCAAACACAGCGGCAGTCAGGCAGTGGCATTGGTCTGGCAATTGTGAATCAGGTTGTGATGTTACACAAAGGCAAGCTCAGTCTCGGTAAATCCAGATTTGGTGGATTAACCGTTACCATTACCCTGCCCCGGCATAGCTCAGCTCAGGAGCCGCTATGCTGAGACTCTTATTATCACTTTGCCTGCTTGTTATCAGCGTGGATGTCCTGGCGGCCAGACCCGAAGTAGTAGTCCGCATTAAGGACAATCTGTTTCACCCGGCGAATATCTATGTACCGGCCAACAAAAAAATCAAACTCACTATTGTTAACGAAGACGACGAACCAGAGGAATTTGATAGCTTCGCGCTCAACCGTGAGAAAGTGATTTTCGGCCAGTCGAAGGCGAATATTTTTATCGGGCCACTATCCCCTGGCCGTTATCCGTTTTTTGGTCAGTATCACCCTACAACCGCGCAGGGAGAAGTCATTGTTCTGGCGCCCGGCGAGGAGGCTCCCGATGCTAATTAACACGGTTATTTTAATGTTGCGCGACGCGCTGCCCATCGCCTTACTCATCAGTTTTATGTTACTGGCTTTTCGGGTTGAACACCGCTCGATATGGCAATTATCGCTTGCATCGCTGATAACCACAGCGCTACTGGTGTTTAGCCGAAACACAGTAAGCGACCTGTTCGACGGAACTGGCTATGAGTGGCTAACCGTAATGCTACTGGTTGTAGCTTACGTGTCTGCATTAGCAAGTATGAAATCACCCGTGCAGTCGCGCTATTTGATCCTGACAGCCGTCCCGATCATCAGTTTGCATGTCGCCGACTTTGCGTTATACCTGGTCGCCTTTGGCAGTCATTCCGAGCGCATTCCGGCCATTTTTATTGGCTCAGTACTTGGCAGTGGCATCAGCCTGAGTATTGCCATTTTATTGGTGGTGTTGCTTGCACCTTATCGAACTGGAGTGGCAATGCGCTGCTTGTGGATGCTGTTTATGGCGGCGCAAGCCTGTGATGTTATCCCGCAGTTACAACAAATTGGCGTACTCGATGAAACGTCGCCGCTTTGGAATAGCAGCGCACTGATTAGTGATGCCAGCGAATATGGACATTTGTTAAATGCATTGATGGGTTATGAATCACAGCCCGGTATAGCATATTTCGCTAGCTGGGTAGGTTTAGTGGTTGTAGCCCAGTGGTTTGCCCTGCGCAGTTATTTTTTACTTCGGCCTCGTGCCGCCGAAGGAGTATTTTCATGAGACTTATGCTTACTTTTCTTCTGGCCGGTGTGCTGCTGTTGCCTTTGCAAACCGTACAAGCCGAGCCGTCATCTGGTGTGGTTGACCGGGTTTACCATCCTTATATTTTGCCCTTCGAACGAGAATTGGAATGGCGTTTCATGTCGCGTCAAAACGAAGACGGCAACGAACTGTTGCAACGCATTGCTTTTGGTCATGCCTTGAGCGAAACCGTGATCGCCAAATTTTACGCAGTAGGATCGCGCGATGAACAACATGACGATTTTGGTTTGGAAGGCTATGAATTTGAAATTCGCTGGATGATGACGGAACAGGGTAAATACTGGGCGGACTTTGGCACCCTGTTTGAAGTAGAAAAATATCACAACGAAAAGCGCTGGGAAGTCACTACGGGTTTGGTCATGGAAAAAGAAATTGGCCCCACCAGCTTAACCGTTAACACCCTGTTGGTATATGAATGGGGAGATGTGCCCGACCAGGAACTTAAAACCCAGTTGCGGGTAAAATACCGTTATCGGTGGATGCCCCTGTTACAACCTGCTATAGAGCTCTATACCGGAGATGACTTTATTGGCATTGGCCCGGCTTTTATGGGGATAAAGCGCTTTGACAGCCGTCGCCAGTTAAAATGGGAGTTGGGTTTTATTGCCGCGGTAGATAGCGTGGTAAAAGATCACACGTTGCGTTTCTCGCTGGAATACGAATTTTAGCGCGGCACCAGGCCGCGCTTCATTGGCTAATTACTTCACAAAATTACTTCGCAAAATTACTTCACAACACCTTTAAAATTGATCGACGATTCCTGTACAAATACATCCAGAACATCATTAAATTCATCAATATCGGAATCAGCCAATGCCTTATGTGGCATAGTCAGACTGGTGGTAACTTCAAGCTGATTCGATTTCACCAGACGCACTGCTCTGGTTAACTCACCAAAACGGGTTTGCAGTTTGAGTTTGGCGGGTGGACTCTGCACTCTCCAGCCAGTTGGCAAGTACAGATTATAGGTAGAGCCAATTTGCAATCCCGGAAACGCATACCCATAAGGCGCTTCTGACAACTTCATCAACCCCAGTTCATAGCGCACCCATGCATCGTATTCTGTGAGCACGAATTCTTCTGCCACATCAAAATAAGGCGCAAACTCTGTGGTACTTTTTACCGTTACCGGTTCGCTGATTGAGTCAACGCCGCTTATATCAAATACGGGTTCAACACCACTCGCCACCACATCCTCGTACACTGATGTCAGCCATTTATTCTGCTCTTCACTGTTTTTACTGGCGAGGTTGCCGCGCATCGAACTGGCATACTCATCTTTAAATATCACCGTTGTTTGTTCGGTTTGCCCCCCACCGGTTGTATACCGGATATCGGTGGATTGCGTGACTTGCCAGCGGAATTCTGACTGTGGCAATAACGCAGGCTGAGCATCCGGCGTGAGTGGCAGCGACACATGCCCCTGAATCCAATCAGACAAATAATACCAGTCACTGTAAGCGTCGGTAGCATCCAAACAGAACTGCTCGCCATTCAACTCAAAACAGGCAACCGCGTGATCAAAATAATTCATGCCGGGCAGTGCCACTGGTGCGAGCGATGTCCGGTCTGTAGACACCAGTACCGGATATGCCTTCAACCCAATTGCGTTAAGCATGGCAACCAATACCACGGTTTTGTCTTTGCAATCGCCGTAGCGATTATAGATGGTTTCATCAACCGTATGCGGTACAATCGCGTGTCCGTTATCAGACATCGATACATAGCGGATATCTCTGGCAGCGAACTCGTGAATGGCCGAGATCTTTTGTTGCGTAGACATATCCTTCGTAATCAAGCCTTGCAGGGTTTCTGCCACCTTGGACTGGCTGTTCATTGCCTGTTTAAAGCCACGGTTCACACGGCTTATCATGCCGTTCCAATCTGGCGTAGTCGTCACCACAATCTGGCCAATTTGGTCCAGCCAGTTTACGTTATCTTTGGTAACTAATGCCGGCAATTGATTGCCTTCACAGAGCAGCGTGTGTGCGTCGCGGTTACACGTAAGTACGTCATTGTAGATGTTGTGGTTAAAGTAACTGCCATCCGCAGAATTCACTGACAAACGATAATAGTTAACCGGCGAAAACTGCTGCGGGAAATGGGTTTGAGACCAGTCTTCAATACCCTTGGTGCGATCGTGAGTTAAGGTAAACGACAACACCGAGATACCTTTATCCTGCAACCCGGGAAAACTAATAACCTTCCGCTTTCCGTCGGTAAAAATATTGTAACTGTCGTCTTCGATTTCTTTTATGTTGTCGTCTTTTACCCATGTGATCCGTCCATCTGGCGCAATCGAAAAGGCATTAATATCCGATACCACTTCAGAATACTGATTGAAATTCAGCGTTTCATATCCCGATTCCTGCACCAGTGCTTTGGTTGGATAGAACCAGGCTTTGGTTACCTGCGTGACTATCTTGTCCTGATAAATGGTGTGGCTTACGTCTGTATAGACTTTGGTTAATGACTCGGAGGAATAACTTTCCGAGGCGGCCATCCACTCTTTAGCCTTAGCGGTGAGCGCTGTTTTTGATAACGCCGCAGCCTGACCACTTGCACACAAGGCCATCAATGCAACCAGCCCGGACAGTCTGGTTGCCATTCTGGTAACCATAAAGAAAATTAGCTTATTTTTCATAACGAACGAGTCCTTGCGCCTGGCGGAGGAAACCCGCTTCCTGGTCTTTGTAAGTCAGCTTGGCTGCACTCATATAACCATACAGTTCGAAAATTTGATTATCCACGCGAATGAAGTGATGTGTCGCAATAGTGGGATCGCCCATACTGGTGCCTTTACACACTACAAAGGCTTCTACGTTTAACGAGCCAGGCGAGAAAGTGCGGTTTTCGGCACATTCCTTCACAGTAAAATCATCGTAATTTTGCCCAATCCGCCACTGGGTTAAATCCGATAATGTGTAATCGTCATCGTGCTCAAACGCAATGAAATACTGGAAATCAAGCGGGCCAGCAATCTCAAACAAACCACTGCCATCTGAAAAGGTGCCAATTTCGACTTTGTGCCAGTCGGCCTCAACTACGGTAAGCTCTATAGCGTGCTTTTCGTCGCTGATCACCGTATTTGTGGCGAGTGGCGCAACTTTCGCCAGGTAGGGCGATATCACCATGCTATATCCGATATACAGCACAAAGGGCACCCCCACCACCACCAGCGGCCAGTGCCACCAGGCATAACCGGCATAATAGCGACGTTTGGGATTAACCACTTTCTCACGCAATACATCCATACGCGCGTTTAACAGTGCAAAACAGACAGACCAAATCACCAGAACCAACAAAACCCAACCTATATGGATTTCAACTCTTCGTGAAACGGCAAAAAACAATCCTGAGCCACAGGCAAATAACAACCAGGAACGCTCCTTCCATTCACTCCAGCTTCGCAGGTTGTGTGATTGTTCCGCCTCGTCAATGGCATTCAGTAAGCGAGGAAGCATTATAAGCTGAGCTATAAACACAATAGGCACCAGAAACCAGGCCCAGGGTTTGAAATCTTTGTTAAACGCGTGCTTCAGATCATTGGTGGCAGTAACGCACCAGAAGCAGGTGTAAATACCAAACGTACAAAAGTGAAGCAGAAACTCCAGCAAAAAATGTCGACGGGGTTTGATTGCAGGCAATGTGTCGGCATCAATTGCCAACGGTGCAGTTGTGTCAGTCACCTCTGACATCCTTATCATTATTAACCACTTAACGATTTATACCAGATGGCTACAGGGATGAAAACAGAAATCGCCAACACATAAGTTTTCCTTAAGCTTCCACTTTTACACTCAGTTTAATTGTAAATATTGAGGATGTTATATGCGTCAACTACCAAGGATCGCCCGCAGGTTAAGTGTGTCACTGGCATTATGTGCCACCCTGCTTACTACTGGCGCAATGGCCAACCAACCCGCACCCGATGTGCCATTAGCCATGGCAGACGGCCAGCATCAGTTAGCTGATTACCGTGGGAAGGTAGTGTACCTGGATTTCTGGGCCAGTTGGTGTAAACCCTGTCAGCGCTCTTTTCCATGGATGAATGCCATGCAGAACAAATATGCCGACAGGGGGTTTACTGTGATTGCGATTAACGTGGACACCGAACGCGAGCTTGCCGATGCCTTCCTGGCTGCTATGCCCGCAGAATTCCCGGTAGCATTCGATCCGCAAGGCAATGCGCCGGCGCTGTATCGCGTACCCGGTATGCCAACCAGTTATCTTATTGACCACACAGGTCAGTTACGCCTGGCACATCAGGGCTTTCATGTACCAAAGCAAGCCCAGTACGAACAGGAAATTGTGGCCCTGATTGAGGAAATGGAGTCATCAAAATGAAACATAAATTAGTCTATGTATCGGTGTTAGTTGCGCTAAGCCAGCTTGGCGGTTGTGCGTCGTTAGGTGTGCAACCCTGGGAGCGGGATTTGTTGGCAAAAGACGAAATGGCGCTGGGTGCTGAAGGTGTCGATTTGGGGCTGGACGACCATATTTACTTCAGTAAGGAAGCCACAAGTGGCGGGCGTTCATTTGCGGGAGGCGGCTGCGGATGCAACTAAGTAATAAAGGCAGTATTGCTGCCGCTTTAGCCAGTGCAACCTGTGCATTGTTAGGGCAATCCCAGGCGCATGCTGAAACCGATTCATCGGTACTCAAAGACTGGAAATTCGACACTGCTATTTTGTACTACGGTGAAACTGACCGCGTTAGCTTGGCAGAAGGTGTGGTAAGTGCCACCAAAACCAATAGCGATGACAGTATTTTTAACGTAAAACTGGTACTGGATACCCTTACCGGTGCGTCGGCCAACGGTGCCGTGGCACAACCAACCGTGCAAACTTTCTCACGCCCTTCAGGTAAAGATTCGTATCAGGTTGCCGCGGGTGATACACCGCTTGACGATACCTTCCGCGACACCCGTGTGCAGGTTGCTGCATCGTGGATGCAACCGTTTGCGGATACCTGGCGCGGTACTGCGGGCTTCAACGTGTCCCGCGAATACGACTATATGTCGCTGGGGGTAAATGGCTTACTGGAAAAAGACCTGTTTCAGCGCAACACTACACTGTCGGCCGGATTGTCTTATCAGTTCGATAGTATTGATCCGGTTGGCGGTAAGCCGACGCCGTTATCCAGCATGATAGTACCAGCAGATGACGACTACGACGATGAGTTTGAAGGTGAGGACGACGATCACGGCGCTAAAAATGGCAGTGATGACAAAACAACTCTGGATATGTTGTTTGGTGTCACTCAGGTCATCACCCGTAGAATGCTTATGCAATTTAACTACGGACTAAGCATTGTAGACGGCTATACCACTGATCCTTATAAAGTATTAAGTGTAATAAACACCAACGGTGTTACCCAGGATATTGTGTATGAGAACCGTCCGGATTCGCGTACTAAGCACTCATTCTTCTGGCAAACTAAGTATGCGTTGGACAACGGTGTGGTTGACGTGTCTTACCGCTATGCAACGGATGACTGGGAAATCGACTCGCACACTATCGATTCGCGCTTGCGGTTCAATTTGTCGGGTAACAGCTACATTCAACCGCACATTCGCTATTACCAGCAATCGGCTGCCGATTTCTATCAGCCTTATCTGAATCAGTCTGCTGACATGCCGATGTATGCCAGTGCAGATTACCGGGTAGGTGAAATGACTGCATATACCGTAGGCTTGAAGTACGGACGTACATTAGAAAACGGTCACGAATGGGCTGTGCGGGCAGAATACTATCAGCAGGATCCGAAAAATGCCGGATTTGAACAACCTGGCGTGCTGGCTGATTTAGATCTCTACCCCAGTGTAAAAGCCGTTATACTGCAGTTTAATTATCACTTCTGAACACTGTGAATATGGCTAAAAAGGCGTTACCGGCGGCTACACCGCCGGTTTCTGTTTCCAAACAATCGGATTTTTGTATTGGCCGGTTCGATGCTATGGCCAGCCCATGTGAAATTCTGATTGAAACCCGTGATGAGCAGCTTGCTCGCACAATAACACTGCTGGCAGCGGTAGAAGCCAGGCGCATTGAACACAAATTCAGCCGTTACCGGCCAGACAGTGTGGTTAGCAAGATAAACACCGCTCAAGGTCGCCCCATACCTGTTGACCTCGAAACCCACCGATTACTCGCGTTCGCTGAAACCTGTTTTCAGTTGAGTGAAGGTATGTTTGATATTACCTCAGGCATATTGCGAAACGCGTGGAAATTTGACGGTTCCGACAACGTGCCCAACGTGCGGCAGATCAAACCCTTACTATCGAAAATTGGCTGGCAACATACCAGGCTAAGCGATACTACCTTTACCCTCCCCGAGGGCATGGAAATCGATTTAGGCGGCATCGGTAAGGAATACGCGGTAGACAAAGTCGCTGACGCCATAAAGTCAGGTTATAGCGGAATATCCGTTGTAGTGAATTTTGGCGGTGATATTCAGGTTACTGAACGGCGTAAACATGACCAGCCCTGGATGATAGGTATCGAAAATCCGGCTGCAGCGGCTGGCGTAACCGATACCATCGTAAAAATCTATCAGGGCGGCCTGGCGACTAGCGGCGATGCCCGGCGTTATTTACTCAAACACGGCAAACGCTATAGCCATATCCTGAACCCGTTTACCGGTTATCCTGTGATTTCCCCCCCTCGCTCCGTTACCGTTGCAGCAGAAAACTGCACTCAGGCGGGCTTATTAGCCACACTGGCCATGTTGCAAGGTAAACATGCCGCTCAGTTCCTTGCTGAACAAGGGTTAACTCACTGGATCTATAACTAAAATAATCAACCGTCGGATACCTGTACTGCGTGACTCAGTGATTCGCTGACAATCTGGCGAATATGATTGCCCAGTTCCCGGAAGAAAATACGCCCCGGCGCGGTATTTCGCCAAATTAAATTGTGCTGACGAACAATGGGTTTGTCTTTCAGTTCGCACACATGCAGCTCGTCCGGCCGGTGTAATTCAGAATGAACGTATAATCCGGGCAAAAACGACACCCCCATGCCCATAACCACCATTTGACGCAAGGTATCCAAACTGGTGCCTTCGTAATCCCGTGCTAGTTGAGCACCGATTTCGCCGCAAATATCCTGCACCTGGTGGTGAAAATGGTGAGTATCTTCCAGTGCCAGTACCGTTTCACCACGGATGTCCTCTGGTTCGACATACTTACTGCCAGCTAACGGATGATCGCTCGGCATGACAAACTTGAGTGGCTCAACAAAAAGTTTGGATACGATGAGCTGCGATGACTCCTGTGAATAAGGTGAAATGATTAAATCGTAATCACCATTAAACAATCCCTGTACCAATTGCGATGGTGCCGCTTCCCTCACGTAAAACTTAAGTTTAGCAAATCGCCTGTGCAACTCCGGCAAAATAAATGGCAGCAAGTAAGGTCCTAATGTAGGTGGAATACCCAGCCGGTAAGTGGTTTGCGCGCCCCCCGCCAGATCTTTTGCTTTTTCTTCGAAACGCAATGACGCTTGAATAGTTTCTTCCGCAAAAGGTAATAGTACCCGCCCCTCAGGCGATAACAGGGTGCCACTTCGCGAGCGTTCAAATAGCGCAAGCCCCAGTGACTTTTCCAACGCATTAATTTGCGCTGTTAACGTGGGCTGACTAATACCCAATAGCTGGGCCGTGCGCCGATAACTTAAATTTCGCGCCAACGCGCAAAAGTAACGCAATTGTGTATTGGTCGCACTCTTAGATCCTGATGTCATACCCAGCTAATTCTTTTAGATTCATTTCAACTAATAGATGAAGACTATCACGAAGTAAGCTATATTTCTATTAGCCTATCAGGTAAAACTACAGCGTTGTTTTAAAAATGTTAATGAATTTATTTAGGAGTGACTAAATGGAACATGTAATTTCTGGCGTCGCTAAGTTTCAGAAAGAAGTTTATCCCGGTAAAAAAGCGGCTTTCAAAAAGTTAGCAAACGGCCAAAATCCGGAAGTTTTATTCATTACCTGTGCTGATTCCCGTATCGATCCAAACCTGGTAACACAAAGTGAACCAGGCGATCTGTTTATCTGCCGCAACGCAGGTAACGTTGTGCCGCCACACAGTAATCAAACCGGTGGTATGACTGCGTCAATCGAATTCGCTGTAGCCGCTCTGGGCGTTAGCCATATTGTGGTGTGCGGACACTCAGACTGCGGTGCCATGAAAGGCGCAATCAACACTGAAGCCCTCACTTCATTACCTCACGTAAAAGAATGGCTGGGTCATTGTCGTGTAGCAACCGAAGTAGTTAAAGAACGCTGTGGTTGCAGCGAGTTGAGTGCTGAAGAGCATCTGCTAATGGTAACGGAAGAAAACGTAGTACAGCAGTTACAGCATTTGCGCACACACCCTGCAGTAGCAGCAAAAATTGCTACGGGTCAGGTAAAATTACACGGCTGGTTTTATAATATCGAAACCGCTGCAGTAACTTGTTATGACGAAGCACTCGGCAAGTTTGCGCCGATGAGCCAAACCTACGCAAAAGAATTGAAGGCGCACAATCAATAATAAGTAGGAGTATTAAATGAAAAATTTACTCGCGAACGTTAGAGGCGACATTACCGGCGGAATTACCGCTGGTATTGTTGCTTTACCACTGGCACTTGCCCTGGGCGTGGCATCGGGCGTTGGCCCGATGGCTGGCCTGTACGGTGCGATTGCCGTTGGATTTTTTGCCGCCCTGTTTGGTGGCACCCCCTCGCAAATTTCTGGCCCAACCGGCCCAATGGTCGTGGTGTTAGCTGGGTTATTCGCCAGCCTGTCTGGCGACGTTGAATTGATTTTTACCGCCGTTATGCTGGCGGGTATTTTCCAGGTAGTCTTTGGCTTCCTGGGCGTCGGCAATTATATTCGTTTGGTACCCTACCCGGTTATCTCTGGCTTTATGACCGGTATCGGGGCCATCATTATCATCCTGCAAATTGGCCGCTTATTAGGTCATGAACCACCGGGTGGCACACTGGGTGCGTTAGGCTACCTGCCAACTGCACTGGCCGATATTAATTTCTCTACACTTGCTTTGGGTGTTGGTACGCTGGTTATTGCCTACAAATGGCCACCTAGTCTTGGCAAATACGTACCGGGAGCACTGGCGGCGTTGATCATTGGTACGCTGGTGAGCTTGTTTGCCTTTGAAGTGCCTGTACTGGGCAATATTCCAACTGGCCTGCCGAGCTTGCACTTGCCTGTATACAATCAGGAAAAACTGCTGTTAGTCCTTGAAGCAGCATTCATTCTGGCTGTGTTAGGTGCGATTGACAGCTTGTTAACCTCACTGGTAGCAGACAACATGACCCGAACCCGCCACGACAGCAGCCAGGAGCTGGTTGGTCAGGGCATTGGTAACGCTGTGTCCGGTCTTATCGGTGGTATTGCCGGTGCCGGAGCAACCATGCGTACGGTTGTAAACATTCGCAGCGGCGGTAAAGAACGCTTATCAGGTATGATTCACGCCTTGGTACTGCTAGCCATTGTCATGGGCTTAAGTCCGTTAGCCAGTGTTATCCCCCATGCGGTACTTGCCGGTATTCTGGTGAAAGTAGGCCTTGATATTGTGGACTGGAGCTACATGAAACGGGCGCATACTGGTCCACGCTGGGACTTTGTGCTAATGCTGTTGGTATTGGGTCTTACTGTATTTGTCGATCTTATTACTGCTGTAGGTGTGGGTGTAGTGCTGGCTGCATTGGCCTATGTTCGTCAAATTGCGCAACTGCAAATTGAAGAACTCGGTAAAATGCCTGAGCAGCTCAATGATCCACAAGAAAATGCCTTACTTGCGAAAGCCAAAGGCAAAGTGAATATTTTCAGCTTTGGTGGGCCGTTGAGTTTTGGGGCGGCCGCAGATCTTGGCCATCACGTTCGTGAAAATGTGAAACCCGGTTCTCAGGTACTGATCCTGGACTTCTCCCGTGTGCCTACTATGGACGTGTCAGCGGCCATGGCAGTAGAAACGGTAACTTCGGATGCCAAGGCATCTGGCCGCAAGCTGTTTGTCAGCGGTGCTAATGAA
>NZ_JBLBUE010000107.1:0-11656 GCF_047290655.1 Alteromonas sp. AMM-1
AAATCCTGCGCAAACTGGCCAGTGGCGAGCCAGTAGAAACCAATCCTTATCCTGATGTACTGGCAATTAAAGACGGCTCAGAAGTGACCAGAGTAAACGTGTCTGATATTCAGTGGATTGATGCTGCTGGCGATTACATGTGTGTACATGCCCTTGATGGTATGCACATTATGCGTAAAACCATGAAAGAACTGGAGCAGGAGTTAAATCCTCAACTGTTTGTTCGGGTGCACCGTTCGGCCATTGCAAACATTCGCTTTGTTAAAAAGCTGGTGAGCCACATCAGCGGCGAATATCACCTGATTCTACATAACGATACGGAACTGAAAGTGAGCCGTAGTCACCGGGATAAAGTAAAAGCCGCGATGAAAATGTAACGAGCATCTTTTACCTGAAAACAGCGCATTTAATGCGCTGTTTTTGTTTCTGAACAATTGATAAGAAGAAAACGATAAACATAACCCTATTGTTAAATATGTGTAAAAAATGAAAATAAAAAGTAATTTTGCGGCCGGTAATCATAATCGAGAGTACAACCTTCAATCGGTAGAGTAGCCATACTTACTATCAGAAGGATACACAATGTCTCGCGCAACACTTGCAATGCTAAGTGGCTTGCTTGCCACTATGCCACCTATGTTGAATGCTCAGGAGCAAACACCTATCGCAGAAGGCGAAGTGAAGTTTCTTGGCAATATTCACGCCCCAACACAACTTGCCGACTTTTTGCAGTACTGGGATCAGGTTACGCCAGAGAATGCGGGTAAGTGGGGGAGTGTAGAGCGCGAGCGGGACGTAATGAACTGGGCCGAACTGGATGCCGCTTATCAATTTGCCAAATCCAATAACTTGCCGTTTAAATTGCATGTGCTGGTGTGGGGTAATCAGCAACCAGCCTGGATTGAGAGTTTATCTGTTGCCGAACAAGAAGCTGAGATCATTGAATGGTTTGAAGCGGTATCGAACCGCTATCCCGAATTAGACATGATTGAAGTGGTTAACGAACCCATTAACGATGCGCCTTTTGGTGCCGGCAATGGCAACTATGCCGAAGCCTTGGGTGGCAGCGGTGACACGGGATGGGACTGGATCATTCGTTCGTTTGAATTAGCCAGAAGCTATTTTCCAAATAGTCAGTTATTGCTCAACGAATATGGTTTACTCAATAGCCCGGAGCGGGCCACCGAATATGCCGGGATCGTAGCGCTACTAAAAGCGCGCAATTTAATTGATGGGGTAGGTATTCAGGCGCATGCGTTTTCAACGACCGGTTCTGCACAGTCGATTGCCTCAAACCTCCAAATCATCGCCGATACGGGTGTACCGGTTTATATTACCGAGCTTGATATTGATGGCCCAACAGACGAACAACAGCTAACTGACTACAAAAAGATATTTCCGGTATTGTGGGAACACGATGCAGTAAAAGGCATTACGCTTTGGGGCTGGCGGCCCGGATTATGGCGGGACGAGCAGGATGCTGAGCTGGTTGACGAAAACGGTAATACCCGACCGGCATTAAACTGGCTGCGCGGTTACGTGGGCAATACTGCGCCTTTTATCAGCTCTGGTCAGGGCTTTTCCGTACTGGAAACAGCAGCATCAGGTACAGTAATTGGCACCTTGCAGGCGAATGATGCCGACGGTAATGACATGTCGTTTTCGCTTTCACCAGCCAATATGCCATTTACTGTATCGTCACTCGGTGACATTACTGTTTCTGCCAATAATGTCATTGATTATGAGTCTGCAAACACTTATACCATTACAGTTACCGGTTACGATGGTTATGCTTACAGTAACGCGGTATCGATAGAAATCACCGTACAGGATGCGGATGAGGCACCCGTATTTTCCAGTACGGCATTTTCGGTTGCTGAGAACATTGCCGCAGGTTCGGTAGTGGCACAGCTTGAGGCAACCGATCCAGAGGGCGCATCGGTAAGTTACTCACTCAGTGGTAGTTCAGATTTGTTTAGCGTGAATAGCGAAACCGGCGCACTTAGCCTGGCAGATGGGAAAACCCTGGATTATGAAACGGCAACCTCGCACAGTGTTAATGTCTCTGCCAGCGACGGTGTGCTTAGCACAACAGAAGTCATTGTTATTAACGTAACTGATATCAATGATACAACACCAACGCCCGCACCCACACCGAATCAGCCTGCTAAGTCATCGGGTGGCGGTAGTGTCGGCTGGAGTCTGTTAGGCCTGATGTTATTGCTGTGTTCCCGACTATTCAATCATCGGGTACGCAGCAACGTTAAGCATTAAGGGTTACGGCCAGTGATGGCGCTCGTTGAGCATGGTTAGCATACAGTGGGTGAGGCTATCTCCCAGTTCTTTCTTGTGTTGCCAGGTATCTTCAAGCGCCACTTCTACCACGTTGCCTCGATCAGTGGCCACCATGATCGCCGTTTTGCCTTGCTCTATGCTTCTAACCGCCTGCACACCCAACGTAGTCGCGAGAATGCGATCCTGGCTAACTGGCGAGCCTCCGCGCTGAACATGGCCTAAAATAACCGGACGAACCTCGCCCTTGGTAAGGGTTTCCAGAGATTCGGCTAATGCATTTATGCCAGAGGGCCATAGGTTTTCGGTGAGTACGATTATATAACTTTCGTGACCATAGCGCTGACGGTGAATGGTAAGCTGATGCTGAATGTCGTTCAGGGTTGTTTGTGGGTCGGTAAACAACTCCGGCAGGATCACGTAGTTCGCGGCTCCGGCAACAGCTGCACTCGCGCCAAGAAAGCCAGCATAACGGCCCATTACTTCCACTAAAAAGATCCGTTCAAACGCATCTGCCGTGTCGCGCACTTTATCAATTGAAGACACCGCGGTATCTATCGCCGTGTAATAGCCAATGGTGGCATCGCACCCGTAAATATCATTGTCGATAGTGCCAGGCAGGCCAATCACCTGACCTTGCCAAAACTTACCTAAATGCACTGCACCGCGAAACGAACCGTCACCGCCAATCACAATCAGTGCATCTATGGCCAGTTCATCCAGGTTGTTGGCAGCCAACTGACCCGACGCGTCTTCCTTGAAGGTTTTACAGCGTGCACTACGCAAAATGGTGCCACCGCGCTGAATAATATTGTGCACTTTTTTACTGTCCAGCTGACGCCAGTTTTGTTCCAACAACCCGTTATAACCATGCTCGTAGCCAATAATAGTGTGACCGGCACCTTCACAGGCTACTACGATAGCCCGGATACAGGCATTCATACCCGGCGCATCGCCACCTGAGGTTAATACTGCTATGCGTTTACTGGTCATTGCGTGTCCTTAACAATTTGATACAAAGCCACCGACTGTTGCCAGGGAATCATTGTTCCGTTTACTGGTCGTATGCGTATAGTATATGACACATTATCGTGTCAGGAATATTGCGCTAAGCCAAGTGTTTAACACTTCGTTGGTAATAACAGGACGTCATTGTGAAGAAATTGATTTTGATTTTGGGCATGGTACTGCTAGCGGGTTGCTCCACTAAATTTACCTATAATAATCTCGACTGGCTTGTACATTGGTATGTAGATGACTACGTTGAATTAAGTGACCAGCAGGAAAAGTTGTTCGATCAGCATTTTGCCAACTGGATGGACTGGCATCGCAACCAGGAGTTGGCGAAATACGTTGAGCATCTTAAAAGGCTGAGATCCGATATCGAAAAAGGTACGTTAACTGCACAGAGTATTGCTGATCATCTGTGGACCAGTCGTCAGCACTGGGAACGTTTGCGTGATCATGTGAGTCCTGAATTGGCAGAATTAGCTAAAAATTTAACCGATGATCAGGTTAAATCCCTGTTCGACGAACTGAACGAAGAAAATGACGACATAGCTGAGCAACTTGCCGAAGCCGAAAGTAAGTCTGAGGCAGAAAATGAAAAAGCACGGATTGCCGATATAGAGGACGGGATCAGCGATTACATTGGCAAACTGTCTGACAAACAACAAGCAATAATTAAACAGCATGCCCCTGATTTCCACGGTACGCGGGCACTGTGGCTACGTTATCGGCGTGATTTTCAGCAAGCGGCCAGAGCGTTAATTGATAAGCGCAATGATATGCCAGATTTTGAGGCACAGTTTATTGCGTTATTAACTCACCCGGATGAATTTCGCAGTACAGATTATCGACAACTCCAACTGCAAAATACGGCGTTGTATGGCCGCATGCTCGAACAGGTGTTTTATACCTTATCAGACAAGCAAAAAAACAAGCTAATCAATAAGATTGACGATATGATTAGCGACTTTGAGTATTTGATGAGAAATGACTAGGTGGAAACAACCTACCGGCCGGTTTTAGGTTTTTCGCTGGCCCTTACCACGGCGGTACTATGGGGTATCCTGCCACTTTTTTTAATGGTGTGCTTGCAGGTAATGGACAGTCCTACTATTACCCTTTACCGCTTTTTTGCGGCAGCGATTGTCGTGGGATTATGGCTTGCATCCAGGGGTGGTCTGCCCAAAGTGTCCCGCTATCCCAAAGCCGTATTGCAACTGGCAATTGGGTCAACTGTAATGCTGGTGATTAACTACGTATTCAACGTAATGGGCTTACAATATCTGAGTCCGGGTAGCGTGCAGGTGCTCATGCAAATTGCGCCTTTTGCCTTAATGATGGGCGGGATCTGGCTTTACCGTGAACAATTCAGTCGTTTGCAAGGGTGGGGCGCAGTATGTTTACTGGTTGGCTTAACCTTATTCTTTAACCAACGTTTGCCGCAAATTCTCGCTTCTGAAAACGAAGACGTACTGGGCATAGTGTTTATTGTGATTGCTGCCATTACGTGGGCTGGTTACGCACTGTGTCAGAAATCCATTATGAAAACCATGACAGCGATGCAACTTACGCTGTTTATTTATGTTTTGGGTGGGGTAATGCTGTTGCCATTCAGCAATTTGGGCAGCATTGCCAATATGAACGCAGTGCAGGGTTGGGCGCTGGCATTTTGTTGCGCCAATACACTGGTTGCGTATGGCGCGTTTACCGAAGCTATGCGGGTGTGGTCTGCATCGCGGGTGAGTGCGGTTATTGCGACGGCACCGGTATTTACGTTTATTTCCATGGCTGTTGCCGATGCCCTGTTTCCTCACACATTCGAACAACCACCACTGAGTCTGATTGCCATTGCTGGCGCCGCCATGGTGATTTGTGGTTCGGTTATGGCGGCACTGGGTCGTTCACGCAAGGCCGTTTAATTGTCTGAAGCAGCGGGTTCCCCAACGGGTTCCTCAACGGGTTTTTCAATAGCTTCTGCAGGCGGTTTGCCAATCGGTTGTTCGCCTTTTTTGCAAATAGTGTCGTAGTCGTCGCGGTAATATCTGAAATTCTGGCATTCGCTTTCGAAGCGTTGGCGGGCCGTTAATGCCATTTGTGGATTTTTTGGATTGCGCATGGCCTTTTCCAGTACCTGGCATTGTTGTTCCTGATCTTTTACTTCCATGATGTCTTCACATAAATTGCTGTGGGAAGCGCATGCGCTTATCAATAACGGGCTAATTGCGGCCAGCGAAAATTGCAACATTTTACGGTGCATGAGGTGTCCTTCTATACGGCAACAAAATGAAGGAACTGAACTATCGGGTGGTTACACCTAATCGAATCAATTCATCCTGTAAATTCTCAAACTTGGTTTGATGCTGTTCACGCATGGGCGCGTTGTTTACTATTTTATAAACCTGTCGGGCTTCTTTTACCAGTATAGGGTCCAGCTTGCCAGACTGTGCAAATAATTTTACCTGGCATTGCAACAGGTTTAGTGCAATACCCGTGTTTACCGGCGATAACCCAAGTGCAGCCGTAAACGCTTCTTTTGCTTCCGCAAATTTCTCTTCCTGATAGAGCTGAATACCTCTGCGGTTGATATGGGTGTATTTATCTTCGCCGTCTTTGGCTTCTTCACTGAAGCGGGCGATGAGTTTCTGAGATCCGCTATCCAGTTCGGTCTTTTCCTTTTTAAGGGTATCCAAAACACGCCTGACTTCTTCAAATTCCCCTAAATTCAACAGCGTTTGAATACTACCGGGTGCCAGCGAGGCAGGGTATTCAGTAAAACGTGATTCGATGCTGATTTGACTGGCCATAATGGTTTTTTTTGCGTCAATAAGCTTACCATCGATCACGTCCACGCGGGCGCTCACAATATCAGTAAAAATATCAATATCGAATGGTTCATCCAAGCGCAGGATCGCATCGTCCTGCCTGCCGCGCTGCACCAATAACAGGGCTTCTTGCTGAAACCGGTGGCGCTGTGTTTTGTTTTCTGCCGCCTCTGCCGCATCCAACAAATAGCCAATGTGATTACACCAATAACTAATGCGCTTGAATATGGTGTTTTTAGACAACTGCCAGGTAGCCAGCGATGACTCAACCAATAATGGGTAATCACCATTTTTTAACGCAATCTGACTAGCCAGTTGCTGCCTGGCCAGCGAGTAAGGTGAATACTTAAGCGCAAGCCGCATATTGTCCATGGCTTCTTCCGGGAAATTAAGGGCGCTTTTGGCCTGGGCGATTATGTCATGGGCATCCGGATCGTAGCGATTCAGCTCCAGCACTTTCGACGCACATTTTATTGCCAGTTGGAATTCGCGCTTTGCCAGATAAGATTTACCAAGGGCAAGTTGCGCCCACTGCGACGGGAGCAGGTCAGTCTCGCTTTGCAGGAGTTTAATAGCACCACTGTAGTTGCGTTGTGCCCAATAGGTTTCAATCCGAAGGTGCACATATTCGCGGTAGTATATCGCGGGTATGCCTGTGTTTTCAGGTAACGTTTCGGGTAGGGTTTCAAGCAGAGTTTGGGCTACTGAATACTGGCTATCTGCCAGGGCATTGTACACGTCATGAAAAAACTGCTTTTTTTGCCACGCTTTGTTAAGGCGGTTTGTTAACTGTGCCTGTGAGAAGGGTTTTAGCAAATAATCATCAGGACTGTGCTCAAGCGAGCCTAAAACCACCGGCCGTGCAGCATCTGCACTAATCAACAAGAACACTGCTGTGGTAGGCAGGAGTTTACGGTGCATCAGTTCCTGATACAGCTCGTAGCCATTTTTCTTGTTGGAGCCTAAATGTAGATCGCATACCACTATATCTACTTTGTGGTTACGACAAAACTTGATGGCCTGGTCGGCTTGTGTAGCCATCATTACGTCTTTGGCGCCCAGATTAGTGAGCAAACCTTTCAGTAATACCAGAAAAGGGCGCTGATCTTCTACAACAAGGATGGATACGTCCTTATATGGTACCCCCACCAGTCGCTCCTGTTATTTTTAACAACACAATAGACTAAAGAATAATGTTTATTTGCCGATTACGCTAGTAAGTCTTTAATACTTAAGAATCATTTTGCAAACACAAGCTGCCAGTCAGAATACAGGACAGGTTTCTGGAAAAGTTCCTGGACAGGGTTCCGAATTAGCTCAGCGCGCGCAGCGTGAGTCTACCTTGAACGTTGCACTGCACCGCAATGCCGACACGTTTAAGTTATACCTGTCGTTATTTGATGGTAGCCGCCCGGCAGTGGTGAGTTGGCAGCAAGATCCTGCCATTATCGATGAGGGTTTCCCCCAGCGTCTGAATCACTATCGACGCCCACCAATAGAAAGCTCAACTGCCTCGCTAAATACCTATTTACGCTGGCAGCAATCGGTAAGCAAAGCGCCTGGCAGCCCGGCAATTCGTTTTTGGCAATCCATGCATCCCGACCCGTTAAGTTTTTCCAATAACGCCAAAAAGCTCCCTTTTGAAGTAACCAGTAACTGTGCGTATACCACTCAGTTGCAATTACAGAAAAGCGAACAGTCTTCGCTTGTGCTGGAAGCTGAAGATAGTCCTACTATGTTGGCTGATACTATTCCGGCATCACAACACCTGTTGATGTAAACCCTTATTAGCTGGTCTGTACATTGTGCGGGCATATTGGCATGATGCGGACAATATGTCGTTTCAACTTACGGTACCCCGTGTCAGCTAACACCTCTGTTATACCAGTTGCTTACCCCGAACTTAGTTGTTCAGACTGGTTTTTATTGTTAACAACAACGCAGCAACGTGCATTACTTCAAGAGTGTAAGCCGGTTTCTCTTATTCAACGCCAATATTTATTTCATCGGGGAGACGCCTTCAACGGATTATTTGTGTTGTTGAGAGGATCGCTGTGGATCAGTGGGCTTGATAGTACCGGTAGAGAAATTGGCTTAACTGTAATCAAACCCGGGGAGTGGTTTGGTGAAATAGCCTTGTTTGACGGCCAGTCGCGAACGCACGATGTGCTGGCCAGCGAACCGTGTCGCTTATTGCGGATCCCAGCCGACAGCCTGTATAACTTGCTTGATAACGATCCCCAATGGTGGCAGTGCTTTGGTCAGTTACTCACTGCCAAGGTAAGGGTGTTGTTTCAAAGTATTGAAGACCGGAGTCAGCCGCGCTCTGATGTGAGGCTTGCCAGAAAACTCTATGAATTGGTTCTGCGGGCGCCTGATAATGACGGGGTAACAACTTTAACCATGGGGCAGGAACAGCTTGGACTGCTGCTTTCGCTGTCTCGTCAGAAAACCAACCAACAGCTAAAACACCTGGAATCATTGGGGATCCTCGATTTGGCATACGGAAAAATAACGGTATTATCCACGGCTAAATTAAAAGACTTTGCACAAGTCAGTAATTAATACCAAATAGATTTTGACCTGGATTGTCAACTTGGTGACAGTTTGCCAGAAATGCCCGTGCTAACGTGTTATTTCATGTACAAACAGGACAGGGCACAACATGTTCAACACCTTAGACCAACAACTCATTCAATACGCAAAGTATCATCGCGATCACAGAAACATCCTTACCCATTTCGCCGGTATTCCGCTCATTGTATTTGCGGTACTGACACTCGCCAGTTTGCCACAGTGGCACATAGTTTTACCGGGTATAGGTGACACTGTTATTACCCCTGCATTTGTTATTTGGGTAATGGCTAACCTTTATTACCTGAAACTCAATGTGTTTTTGGGCTTTGCCATGGTGTTGTTTACGGCGATATTGTTGCTTGGTGGCCAGTATGTAGCCGGATTAAGCACAGTTATGTGGCTAAGCACTGGTATTGGGACGTTTATTTTTGGTTGGGTGCTGCAGTTTATCGGTCACTACTATGAAGGGAAAAAGCCCGCATTTGTAGACGACCTTACCGGTTTGGTGATTGGCCCGTTATTTATCATGGCTGAGTGGTGTTTCGCATTGGGATTCGCTAAGGATTTGCAAAGCAGAATTGATGCCCAGGCAGGCATGGTTAAATACCAATACAAATCAACGCGCACATAACCTTTAAACTTGTAGGGATTTTTGCTATTCTCCGCGCCGCATTTTTGCTCTGGTTTTACGTTCCAATTCGCAAAGGTTAACTCATGAATCATTTTGTTGTATGCGCGCTATACAAATTTGTGGCGCTTGAAGATTATAAAGCTATTCGCCAACCGCTACTGGATGCCATGGAAAGCAATGGCATTAAAGGTACCTTGCTGCTGGCCAGTGAGGGAATTAATGGCACGGTGTCGGGTACTCAGGAAGGTATCGACGCGCTGTTAGCGTGGCTCAATAGCGACGACCGTTTAAATCCCATTTCTTACAAGTTGTCTTACCACGAGAATCAACCGTTCTACCGCACCAAGGTAAAGCTGAAAAAAGAAATCGTTACCATGGGTGTGGAAGGTATCGATCCGCGTAAAACGGTAGGCACTTATGTTAAGCCTAAAGACTGGAACGCACTGATAAGCGACCCGGACGTTTTGCTGATCGATACCCGTAACGATTACGAAATCGAAATTGGTACTTTTGAATACGCGGTAAACCCGAATACCAAAACGTTTCGCGAGTTTCCAGACTATGTAAAAAATAATCTGGATCCGAAAAAGAACAAAAAAGTGGCTATGTTCTGCACAGGCGGAATTCGCTGCGAAAAATCGACCGCCTATCTGAAAGAGCAGGGCTTCGAAGAAGTGTATCACCTTGAAGGTGGTATTTTGCAGTATCTGGAAGATGTACCCAAAGAAGAGACATTGTGGAAAGGCGACTGCTTTGTGTTTGACAACCGCGTAGCGGTAAATCACGATCTGGAAAAGAGCGAATACGATCAGTGTTATGCCTGTCGTTTACCTATTACAGACGATGACAAAACCAGTGATAAATACGAGCAAGGTGTAAGCTGCCCACAGTGTTTTGGTACGCATACTGAGGAACAACTTGCCCGGTTCCGCGAGCGCGAGAAGCAAATTAATCTGGCTCGTGCCCGTAACGAAGAGCACGTGGGCACTGAAGCGCGTGATGTAATGGCAGCGCGTCGTAAAGCGAAGGCCGAAGAGCAGCGTCTGCGGGCATTGCAAGCACAAGATAAGTAGTTAGCGTAGACAATTTGCATGGGGGCGGTTACACTGCCCGGAATGGGAAAAACAGAAGGGAAAGGCAGTGTCTACTGATTTAACACCCGAAAAAATCGCTGAAATTCAAAACGATTTCAGCTTTTTCGATCGTGATGGCAATGGTCAGATTGATCTGAAAGAGTTTATTGAACTACTTACCGTGATTTCGCCTAAAACCAAGGCCAGTCATGTTGAAGAAGGCTTTAAACTGATTGATACCAACGACGACGGCTATATAGACTTTGAAGAGTTTTTGTCGTGGTGGCAGGAATGCTGGTGGGAATATTAGTTTTCACGCTTAGCTTTTGAGTAAACCAAAAAACCGCACTTAGTTGCGGTTTTTTTGTATCTGCTCAATAAAGGCATCGAGTTGCGCGGTGTATTCGCGCTGCGGCGGAACAGGCCGGTATGCATAAAATGAAGCCTAATACCGCAAACATTTTATGCATAATGGTGAGCCTGTTTCCGTTATTCTTCGCTGTCGTCTATATCTGATACGTCTTGACGCGGTATGGCTTTTCGGCGCATTGGCATGTCGCCCACATCTTCACCAGCCATAGTGCGCACGCGCTTGGCGGGTTTGTTTACTTTGGCTTTTGCATCACCGCCTTTGGCTTTTCCAGCGTGATCGCTATTCTGGGACTTTGCCGCTTTGGGCTTTTTACCACTGAATTTCGCAGGTAGATCGGGATGTGGTTGCGGGGCAATGTCGTAGGATAATTGTTCAGTTAGCAATGTATAAGTTTGCCAGTCGCGCTTACCTACAAATGAAATAGCGACCCCCTGATTGCCTGCACGACCAGTGCGGCCAATACGGTGAATATATTCCTCTGGCTGTTTGGGCAAATCATAATTAATCACCAGTCCGACCTTGGATAAGTCGAGTCCGCGTGACGCCACATCGGTGGTTACCAGCACATCAAACTGCCCACGGCTGAAATCGTTCATGGTTATTGAACGCTTGGATTGCGCGTAATCACCACGCAAGGCTCGAAACGACCTGTTTGGAACCTGGGTTGTCATGGCAGTAGCAAGGCGCTCAGCATCGTCACGGGTGGCGGTAAATACGATAGCCTGATTGTAACTAAGTTGCTGTAACTGATGCGCCAGCATGGCATCCTTGTGATCCGGGCCATCAGCAAAATACAGGCTTTGCGAAATATCGGTATGCTGGGCATTGGCAGTGCCAATGGCCACGCGCACCGGTGCTTTTAACAGCTTATCCAGTAAAT
>NZ_JBLBUE010000108.1:0-11454 GCF_047290655.1 Alteromonas sp. AMM-1
GATTATGTTCTACGGTAAATGCAAAATTACGATTATACAGCGCGTGTAAACGCTCTTTAATATTAGGTAACCCCACGCCACCTACTCGACTTAACTGCCCATCACTGATATCGGCACCGGGTCCGTTATCGGCAACATCCAGTAATAAATCGTTGCCAAACCGGCTGGCCACAATCGATAACCGACCGTTTTCCTGTAGTTTGGAAATGGCGTGCTTGATGGCGTTTTCAACAATGGGTTGCAGGATCATGCTGGGCACCATGGCATTTTCACAGTCTTCCTCAATGTCCCAGGTTACTTCCAACCGCTCGCCGAATCGCACTTTTTCTATTTCTAAATACAATCGTAACGCTTTGATTTCCTGACCTAAAGGTACTTTTTTAATCGGGTCGTTGTCTAGCGAATATCGCAAAAAATCACTCAGCCTCGACACCATGGCTTCAGCGGTGTCGTTCTCTTTCATTAAAATAAGGGTAGATATGGCGTTGAGCGTATTAAACAAAAAATGTGGATTTAACTGATAGCGCAACATTTTAAGGTGTGCCTGGTGCGCCATGGTACTGGCTTTCAATGCATTTTGCTTTTCGCGTTGCAGCATCTCAAAGTTTTTAATCCCGAAATACAGACCACTCCAACAGCCAATCATAATCATACTGTCGATAGTATTACTGAAATACATATACCAGGCTTCAGGACGGAAACCGTGCTTGTATATCTCCCAGTAATTTACGTTTTTAACTACCGCCCAAATCAATGCAACCGCATACGTAGACAGCAGTACAGTAAACAACAACCTGGGGACGTTTTGTTTGCGGGCCCAGCGATAAATGTAACGCAGCGGAATGGTAAGGATCCAGCCAGCGTATGAATTAAGAATGATGATAAACAGGAAGATGGGTCGTACTTCATGTAAAAACGAACCAATGTAATACACCACAGCGAAACCGGCCCATCCAACGGTGTGTAACACCCAGAAAAGTCGTTCGTTGTTTTCAAATAAACGCTGCCACTTCAGCACTAAGGTACCATTATTTAAATTCATCAGCATGCATTATACGTGGAATCAATAAATCAAAGACGGGGTTAATCGCGAATGGGCATTGCTTTATCGCACATCGTAACAACAATAGCTATTGTTCTGAAGTAGTAGGTGGTTGCGGCAGATATGGCCTGCCGCTCAAAATGCATTAGTAACCAATATTCATGCGCTTTAACCAGCCGCCCCATACCCAGGCCGGGCCAACGAGTAAAAACTTGAGGTCGGTAAAAAATGACGGGCGCTTGCCTTCAATAGCATGGCCAACAAATTGCAGGATCCACATCACTACAAACACCGCCACACTCATTTGCCATACCGGTATGTCTGACGAGGCAATTTGCTCGATCACCAGAAAACAGGCAATGGTAAGGAGTGTCATGGCTGCGCCAATCGGCCCAGACAATAAAAAGTAATAATACAACACTGGCAATACCAGTAAGTGGGCAAAATTAATGTTGTACTGCGCAACCCATTCCGGCACTGGAATTGACCACACCAATCCAATCACAGAAAAATAAATCAGCGGAACGGCCAATTGATGAATCAGTTTATTGGTACGGTTCTGATGGCTCTCAGCGTATTCGTTAAATAATCGTTCGATATCTCGCATGTTGTCCCCGTATAACAGAAGTGATGTCTGCAGGGTATTGCGTTTACCTTCAACGACTACCCCTTACCACCCTATCCTAAATCTCTACGATGAATCGATTCAACAATTTTTTAACAATTTCTGCATCAGATGAAAATTGGATGCCATAAAAACACTTTGATTGGGTAACGCTAATGTTCTTAACCACGCCTTTGCATACCAGGTCTTTTTCATCGGCGATCATCAATTTAACCGCTTTGCCACTTTCCAACTGAGGAAAATCCGGCGATGCGTCACAGACACATCGGCACCCCTGTTGAGACACGTCGAGGATCATACTTCGAATGGCGATATCCTGTTCCCCTTCAGACACACTGAGTTGCGCCTGAATCCCCGGCGTCCAGCGTTTGTGTTTGCGCAGCGCTAAACTTTGTAAGCTTACCGGGAAATCTACAAACAACAGAGATGAAGGATGGGTAATTACCTTTAACACCTCAGCTCTGAATGCAATGACCTTACCTTGTTCACCTTCCAACACATATCGCACCACCACTTCGTTTTCAGGCACAAGAATATCGCGCAGATAGCCCCATTTAGACTCACTGGGTACCTGAAAAATCATACTGGTAGGCAGATCAATACCCACATACTGGGTTTTCACCCGCTTGGGGGCGGTAGGCGTAGAAATTTGCAAATCAACCGTAGTTCCGGGACGTAATGACAGTAAACTGTCCAGATCGGCACTGCTTAATTGTCTATTTGGTTGTTTTGCCATGATTAAACACTGAAATCACTTTTGATATCGCTATATAATCATATTTTATGCGTTTAACAAACCCTTACCCAACATCTGGTGCTAATCATTATGATTTTGCACCAGACAGGAGAAACTGATCCATGGCTTCGCATTTCACCGGTATCGACTATACACTCAGTGTCGACTCTATCAGCCAACACGTGTTTCTGGTTACCATGTCAGTACCCGCCCTTAGCCAGCCGGTTGTCACGGTGTCGTTGCCCACCTGGATCCCGGGTAGCTATATGGTACGAGACTTTGCGCGCAATGTTATTACCATTGAAGGCCATCACCTTAATCAAAACCTTATCAGCGTAATACCAACAGACAAACAAACCTGGCAGGTACAGGCTGATGGTAAGGCATTCACCCTCACCTACAAGGTATACGCCTTCGATTTATCCGTAAGAAGCGCGTTTATTAATGACGAGTATGCCTTCTGTAACGGCACCAGCGTGTTTCTGAAGGTTGAAGGCGCTGAGACATTACCTTGCAAGGTAATGATGCGTGCCCCCGCCTCCAAGCCTCACTGGCGCATTGAAACGGCGATGGAAAAACAGGCTGAGGGGATTTACCTGTGCAGTGATTATGATGAACTGATCGATCACCCTATATTTATAGGAGAATGCACGTACGAAAGCTTTGTGGTTCAGGGGGTAGAGTTTGTGCTGTTGTTCAGCGGCAATACCCGCTACGACATGGCGCGGATGTGCACTGATCTCACCAAAGTGTGTAAGCATCACCTCAATTTATTCGGACAGCCCGCCCCCATCAAACGTTATATATTTATGACGCTAATTGCAGAACAAGGCTTCGGCGGACTGGAGCACCGCAGCTCCACAGCATTGTTATACCCGCGATTTGACCTGCCACTGGCGGGCGAACCTGCGCAATTGAACGACAGCTACGTAAACTTTATTAGTTTGTGCAGCCACGAATTGTTCCATACCTGGCATGTGAAAAGCATTCAACCCGATGTATTAGTGAACGCAGACCTGAGCCAGGAAGTGTATACCGACCAGTTGTGGATTTATGAGGGATTTACCAGCTTTTATGATGACGTGACACTGGCAAGAACCGGCGTGATCCCGCCTCAGCATTACCTCAAAATAGTGGGGCAAAACCAAACCCGCCTGATGCGCAACGTGGGCAGATTCAAACAAAGTATTGCCGAGTCCAGTTTCTACGCATGGACCAAATTTTATAAGCAGGATGCCAGCGCAATTAACAACATTGTGAGTTATTACAATAAAGGCGGCCTGGTTGCGATGGGGTTGGACTTGCTGCTACGCAAGCGCAGCGCAGGCCAGGCAACACTGGATAAACTCATGCAGGCATTGTGGCAGCAATTTGGCCACAATAGGGGCACACCAGCGGATGTGATAGCGCGACTGTGTTTATCGGAATTCAATCTGGATGTGAGTGATTATTTGGCGCGTGTGGCCTATGGCACTGAAGACGTTGAACTGGCCGAATTACTCAAAGACATTGGCGTAAGCGTATCTGAAAATGCAGCGTTGTCGGTGGACGACAAAGGGGGTGAAATGCCCACCAAAGCCACTGCGCGATACAGCTTTGGTGCGACGGTTAAAGCCGCAGATTTTGGCTCGACTATTCTGACCGTTCAGCAAGGTTCTGCTGCCTGTGTAGCCGGTTTGCAAGTGAATGATCGATTAATAGCCATTGACGGATTTGTAGTAAATGTAAAATTGCTCGACCGCATGCTCGCTAGCGAACGCAATGGTGACTTTAGTTTAACCCTGGTGCGCGATGGCCGCTTACTTAACCTGACGATGCCCTTACTGGAAGCACCCAAACAACATACCGCGCTCACTATTACCGACAAACAGGCTTTTGCCGCCTGGCTTGGTTTACACTAACCCTAAACAAACAGGCCGCGATTTGCAGCCTGTTTTATTAATACCAATTCGCATAGTAGCTTACTTTTCAGCGTGCAGGTTCAACGGGGCGGTACTAACAGTGCCGGATCCAATCGTTCGTCATACCAGTTCAACCGCCAGTCTAGGTGTGGCCCGGTTGCACGGCCGGTTGCACCGATCTCACCAATTTTCTGACCCTGCTCTACCCGATCACCCACCGCTACCGTCAATTTGCTTAAATGCAAAAAGGTCGAATTAACGCCAAGTCCGTGATCGATGATCAGGGTGCCACCGGAATAGTATAAATCAGCCTGTGCCAGAGTAATTGTACCGCCTGCGGGTGCTACCACATCAGTACCGGTTGGCGCGCCCACGTCCACACCGTAATGCGGACGCTTTGGTTCACCATTAAAAATGCGCTGACTGCCGTACACGCCAGTAATTGGTCCTTCGGCTGGCCAGATAAACTCAGAAGTAAAGTCCCGCAATTCGGAACGGGCTTTTCGGGCGTTTGCTACCAGCCAGTTATCGTTCTTTATTCGCGCCAATACGCTTTCAGGTGGCGTAACCATGGCCTGAGGCACACCTTCAATGCGTTGAGTTGGATATTCACGCTCAGCCAACACGATGGTTTGGCTTTGTTGTTCACCCGATGGTAGTAACCAACGCAATGTATGGCTAACCTTTGCATCGCGACCAAACCCAATCGCAAAGGCACCATCATCCAAGGTATCTACCGGATTGTCATTCAGCCACACCTTAGTGCCTGAAGGCAGTTTGCCGCGCATCAGACTGCCTTGTGTAGCCTCGCCTTTAAGCACCAACGACCCGGCCTGTGCAGACAAATGTAAACACACCCCAACTAACAGGCAAAACAGGCGTTTAGTCACTAACTCTGGCACCTTTTCCAACGCCTTCGTAAGCCAATACGCAGCAATGGCTACCCGGCTTGCGCAACTTTTGTTGTTGATAGATGTATTGCGCCAGACATTCCACTGTTGAATCCGTGGCAATCACTTCACACTGTGATTCGGGCAATACTATTTCGAAGTAGCCTTGTGTCGCCTCGTAGGCAAAACACACGTGATCCTGATAGCTGGGTAATTTATGTTGCAGTTTCAACTGCCCAGCCGTGATCCTGTCTTCTTCTGAAGCAATGTAAATGTCGCACCAACGATTTGCCCAGTAGGTTTGACTCTCCAGGTCATTTTCGCCATCGGTATAAATATCAACTTTAGAACGGTGACCATGAGCAATACGCTGACAGTTACCATCATGCTTCTTTAGCCCATGGGTATAGTGATAAAACGGCGTATTAATGACTTCAGTGCGCAGCAGAATAGTAAGATTATCTACGTTGTCGGGTAAATGTGTTGCAATCACTTCCCGCAGGTATTCACTTACCGAGTCCATTGTAATAATAGGCGCATAAATAAACGCATAGGCATCCGCAGGACAATACATTTGGATGGCTTTTTGATCTGCCAGCGCAAAATTCACTTCTACATAGTCTGTGTCGTCGTCATGACGAATAGTAGTAGCACTGCACTCTGCAGGTACCAGCAACTTGTGATCAACATAGCTGTCGATGAGTCGCTTTAAGTTTTTCTTTACGATACCGAAATCCTGAACCATGCTCTCTTCGTTCAGCGTGCCATCAAGCAACACATCCACAATCCAGCTTTCACCCACCATGCCGCGCTGCGGGCACAGGTAGGAGAAGTCCATTACGGTTAAGTCATTAACAAATAATTGCATTACGTCTCGTCAGGTTAATTCTTACTTATCAGGTACCCGACTATTCGTCGCCGGGTATTTAATGCAGGCATTATACTCAGTTTTCGCTGGTATGGCCTGCTATTCCTACAGATTTCGCTTTAACTGGTCTTTCAGGTTAGGCGGGATGCCTTTAATGGTTAACGTATCGGTGTCAGGATTATATATTACCCGTTCGCCCAGCAATTTACGTTCAAAGCTCACCGACACACCACCGCCCTGTCCGGTAAACTTGGTAAGTTGTCTTAGCGCAGCCGGATCGGGTTGAATTTCAGGTTCCAGCGGTGATTCAAGTCCAGCGGTAAATGCCGCGAAATTGTGATCGCTGCCTTCATCGGATGGCAATCTCGCTGACAACTCACTTACCCGGATGCTTTCGCCACTGTCGAGTTGTTCTTTAAAATAACTGGTCACCTGCTCGCGGTGGGTGGTTTTTTCTTCTGGATCAAGATTTTCAGAGGCCAGATAGGTTTCTACCGACTGAATCAGCTGTTTGTTTTGCTGCTTCACATCTACTTTTTCTTCACAGCCAACAAATTGCATAAAGAAGTCAGCAACCTTTCTGCCCATCCGCCCTTTGATAAAACTGATGTAGCGCTGCTGCTGTGGTTCAATGCGATACTGGGTTAAATCAATACGCACAGCCAACTGCATTTTGGCCAGGTCCAGGTGCTCCCGGCTGGACAAATCCAGATTTTGACTCACTTCCACGTGCGCCTTGGTATTTAACAGAGTAACTAATAAAAACTGCGTGGCCAGATATTCGTAGTGTACAAACAGCACAAACCCGGTTTCCACCTGGCCGGTATCAACCAGCGATTGCACCAGTAAATTACTGGTGTCTTTCGTGAAAGCAAGATAAGCGCTGCCACTGTCGGCCGGACTGTCTGCATGCGCAGCCTGATAACCCTGCAAAGCAGTAACAAACGTATTTTGCTCGGTTGATTCCGCAAAATGCCCTACACCCTTACCCGGTTTACTCACAAAGGTATGATGTAACTGGTGTCCGAGTTGTTCTAATGCAGAAGTGACCGGCAGGCAACCTTCTCGTGGGATCAGTTGCATTTTGCCGTCGTTATTCACGATAAGCTGATGTACGACAAAATGATGTATCAATATGCTCATGTATTACTGATGTCCAATTCGTTGATTAATGATGCAGTTTTTTGAATGAATGATTGTTATCAGATGCACAACGATTATAATCGCTTTATTGCCAAAACTATGCTTTTTCAAGCGAATTAATCACAAGAGGCGTAAAGTGCCCCAACAAAGCCGATACAGCGATGCCGACTTCGAGCGTCTGATGAACGAAATTATAATGGTACTCGAAAAAGAAGGCGCTGGTCGCGATCTTTCTTTAATGGTACTGGGTAATGTGATCACCCACATTTTTGAACAACAGGTTGCGCCGCATCAACGACGAGCCATGGTTGAACAATTTACCAAAGTACTGACTAAAAGCGTACAGGGAACAGCATAAGCTACCATGATTTTAGCGGAATCTCCACGACGTCAACGCGTTACCAAGCTGGTTAACTGGGGGCACTGGTTCGCGTTAGCCAACATTGTTATCGCCATTATCATTGCCTCTGTTTATGTAGTGTCCTCGCCTGCGCCGGGTACCGGCTTGGGTACGTTTTATTTATTTGCCAACTGGTTTGGTCACATTGGGTTTTTAACCTTTTTTGGGTTTGTGATTTTTATCCTGCCTTTGTGCTATCTGGACGTGTCACAGCACACCATTAAAACCATTGCTTCAGCGGTTTCTGCGCTTGGCCTGGCGGTACTGGCATTTGATGCGTTGCTGTTTAACCGTACGGGATTTCATTTAACACACAGTTCTGCAAACCTGATTAAGTCTGAAGCGGCCAGTGAGTTTTTAACTATCAACTGGCAACAATGGCTGTATTTATTATTGTTGTTTGTGATTTGGCTGGGCTTCCAGCTTATGCTGGCCAATGCGGTTTGGAAGCGCATCGACAGATTAATGACCCATCGTATTGCTCGCCCGGTTGTGAGCTTTTTTGTGGTGTGTTTTGTATCGGGTCATGCCATCCACGTGTGGGCAGATGCACAGCTGTATCAGCCGATTATTAAACAGGACAATATGTTTCCGTTTTCTTATCCGGCAACAGCAAAAACCACCATGTCGCGTTATGGTTTGCTGGATATCGAACGCTATCAGCAGCGCAAACAACTGCAGTTTGAGCCCGACATTCACACGATTGCTTACCCGTCTGCACCTGTGTATTGCGCCATTGATGAAAGTCAGAGTGCACTGCTGCTGGTACAAACTGACCAGGCAAATATTCAAACTGCGGTTAAAAATGCCGACCTGCGCGAAATTGAACAATTCTTTACTCTGGCCAGTTCGCCAGAAGGGTTAATTAGCAGCACCTTGTTTGGTGTGCCGGAATTGTACCAGCAAAGTCTGCTGCAGGAATCGCCGATTATTCTGGCGTTAGCAAAAGCCTATGGTGTTTCGGCGCAGGTTTACGTTGAAGATATTCGTTTCCGGAAAAAGCAATTCCCTGCTGTGGAATTTGCCACTTCCCTTGAGAATAGCGCAGCGCTGACCATTGCTTTTGTGTCAGGAGAAACCATTACATCGTTATTAGCACAACAGGATTTATCCCGCTCGCTGGTGATGGTTGCCACGGGTTATGGCGCGCCAACCGGCAGCCTGTTCACCAATCTGCCGGTAACGGCAAACCTTGCCAGTAACGAAGACTTAACCCCTACGCTGTTGAACGCACTGGGTTGTGCTGCAGACGTGAGCTATTACTCTACCGGGCAAAATTTGCTTGCACCCAAGCGCGATTGGCTGGTGAGTACATCCGGAGAGAAAGTCGTTGTTATATACGGGGATCAACGCATAGAGGTACTGAGCAACGGCAGTTACGACATTACCCAAATCAGTAACAATATGCGCAGCGACCAAGAGTTAAATGTAGATTTACTTAGCCGCGCCATAAAACATTTAACGCGCTTTATGCAGTAACGATTTAACGTACTGATCTTCATTAGAAAAAACGGGACGCTATGCGTCCCGTTTTGGTTTGTATTCTCTTAAAAATGGTTTATTTGGCTGAGTCTTTTTTCACAACGCGGTACGCTGCGCTGTCAAACAAATCATCGCGGCGATGATAACCCAGTTCCCAGTCGATGTTATTTAACGCATAAAAAGACTGACCTGCAAAGTCGACATTGACAGTGAGTCCCGTCGCAGCTACAGCCTGTCCATCTTTAATTTGCGGCGCATAACGCCATTGCTTAACGGCTTCTAACGCACTGTCACCGAAATAGCGGCTACCGTCGATATTCACAATGCTTGCATTAACGACTTCGCCTTTTTCATTTAAATCAAAACTCACCGTTACCGTGGCGTCATCCCGTTTACGGTCGGCTCCATGGGGGTAACCGGGGCTTTGGCGCATTAATGGCAATGGATCCTGATGTTCACTCCAGGGCGTCATCTGCTGAATTTTATCGCTGTGATAAGCCGCCAGTTGGGCATTACCGTTTTGCTCGTAACACGCCGAAAGCATCGCGTGAGCCTGCAAACTCCATGGGTGGCTGTACGCCAGGTGGTTATCCAACGTTGTTGCCACTGTGTTTAAATACAATGCCGCTTTGCTAAAGTCACGACTAGAAAACAACCTTTTACCGAGTATAAATGCCTGATCCAACGTGCGGGTGTCCTGCTCGCCCCAGTGGGTTATTGCTAACGCAAATCCACGCTCAACTATGTTTATCGCACCGGAATTTGCAATCAGCGGTGTATTGGTGCTCAATAACCGGGTAACAACGAGGTAATACAACTGAGCAGCATCATCCGGGTGCGCAGCAGATGCCTCATCAAGGCCATCCAACAGTTCACGTGATATTTGTTTGTACTTGTGTATCGCGGTGGATTGTCTTAAACCGTTATCCGGTGACGTATACAGTTTGGCCAGTTCTAATTTGGCGGCAACCGTACGCAAGTGATGTTTGCCAAACACGCTTTCGCTTTGCTCAACTACGTTGTTAAACTGTTCAATAGCTTGCTCAGTGTTTCCTGCATTGGCATACGCCAGTGCTAAGTTGTAGTTAAGGTTGAGCCGATTTTCTGGTTCCTGAGCATAGGCTGTCTGGCCCTGTTCAAATGCCGCTTTTGCATAAACCAACGCTTGCTGAACATCGCCCTGTGCAGAGGCAATTTGGTATTGTTTGTAACTGTCGGTAACCGATGCACCGTAAGCCTGAGAGAAACAACCGGCAGTAATAAGTGCCAGGCCAACAGCCAGGCGGGATGGGGTAACTTTCATTCCACTACTCCTAAGTGAACAACACATTCATTGCGTAAATTATTTCGTTACTACACAACTAAAGTATAACATGTGAACAAATTGTCAACACTCATCAGACCAATAGCCTATATCTGTGAGTGCGTGATGAGAACAACAGGAGCATAATGAAAGTACACCCGGGCAAGATGCCACCCGGATGTGTTGTTTAGAGAGGTATAAAAACTATGCTTTGCCGAGCAATTCAAAAACGCTGGAGAAATCGCGATCTCCATTTCCTTTTAACTGATGCATGCGGTACAACGCCTGTGCAGCGGCCGCCATGGGCGTAGACGCCCCCACCTGCTGCGCGGCTTCCATCGCCAGACTCAAATCTTTATTCATCAGCTTCACCATAAAGCCGCCCTGATACTGATTACTCGAAGGCACATTATCCATCACATTCGGGCAAGGATTGTATTTTTGCAGGGTCCAGTTACACCCTGAGCTTTGTAGCATAATATCTGACATCACTTTGGGATCCAGCCCATTGGCTATTGCAAGCTGCAGAGCTTCAGAGGTACCGGTCATTAATACCGACAACAACATGTTATTACACAACTTGGCAATTTGCCCTGCGCCCAGACTACCTGCGTGAAACAGATTTGCGCCCATGTGCTTCAGAATAGGTTTAGCGCGCGCAACAGACGCGTCATCGCCGCCCATGATAAAGGTTAGCGTACCGGCTGCAGCGCCAGCCACACCGCCTGAGACCGGAGCATCAATAAACGCAAAGCCAGCATTTACCGCAGCTGCGCCCACCTGCTTAGCACTTTGTGCATCTATGGTGCTGCAATCAATAAACAGTGCACCGGTTTTGGCATGCGCAATCAGGCCATCGTCGCCCAGGTACAGCGATTTAACATGTTGGGCCGCGGGCAGCATGGTTACCACCACGTCGGCATTTTTAACCGCTTCCTGAGGACTACCGGCAGCCATAGCGCCTTTTTCCTCCAGTAATTTAACGGCTTCGGGAACCAGATCGTATACGGTAACGGATTCGCCTTTTCTCACTAAGTTGGCCGCCATCGGGCCACCCATGTTGC
>NZ_JBLBUE010000109.1:0-11408 GCF_047290655.1 Alteromonas sp. AMM-1
CGGACGCAAGTGCTGCATGACGCGGCTAACGTCCATCAATTCGACATCGTCAAGCGACTCCGGAATACGGCATTGAACAGAAGACAAATCGATATCCTTCGTAGGTTTTTAACAGAGAAATTTGCTATACTTCGCGCTTTGTAGCTTACCAAAGATATTCAGAAAGCCAATCTTTATGACCGTTGAAAAATTTGACCCCAAACAAACCACTACACTGGATGCACCGAAAGCCGTGCTGGCCGAAGCGGCAGCATCCGCTCAGACTGGCGAAAATCAATCGCGCATTGGGTTTGTTTCATTGGGTTGTCCCAAAAATCTGGTAGATTCAGAACGTATTCTTACCCAGTTGCGCACCGAAGGATATGACGTTGTACCAACCTATAATGATGCGGATCTGGTTATTGTAAATACCTGTGGTTTTATTGACGCCGCGGTGCAGGAATCTCTGGATACCATTGGTGAAGCATTAAAGGAAAACGGTAAAGTAATTGTTACCGGGTGTCTGGGCATCAAGGAAAATGACATTCGCGAAGTACATCCCAATGTACTGGCGATCACCGGCCCTCATGCTTATGAAGAAGTGGTAAACCAGGTGCACGAACACCTGCCCAAACCCAGCCATAACCCGTTTGAGCATTTGATTCCGGATCACGGTGTAAAACTCACGCCCCGCCACTACGCTTATTTAAAGATATCTGAAGGCTGTAACCATCGTTGTACCTTCTGCATTATCCCGTCAATGCGTGGCGATTTGGTAAGTCGTCCGGTAGGCGAAATTCTGGATGAAGCCAAGCGATTAAAAAATGCAGGGGTGAGCGAGTTACTGGTTATTTCTCAGGATACCAGTGCATATGGTGTTGACGTAAAGCATCGCACAGGTTTTTGGGACGGCATGCCGGTTAAAACCCATTTGCTGCAACTCTGCCAAAAGCTAGGCGAAATGGACATGTGGGTGCGTTTGCACTATGTATACCCCTACCCGCATGTTGACGATTTAATCCCACTGATGAATGAAGGGAAAATTCTGCCGTATTTGGATATTCCATTTCAGCATGCCAACAAGCGTATTCTTAAACTCATGAAACGCCCAGGCAGCGCAGAACGCACACTTGAGCGTATTAAAAAATGGCGCGAGCAATGCCCGCAGTTGATCATTCGCTCTACTTTCATCGTAGGCTTCCCTGGTGAAACAGAAGAAGAATTTGAAGAGTTACTGGAGTTTATCCGCGAGGCTGAGCTGGATCGCGTGGGATGTTTCGCTTATTCACCGGTTGAGGGCGCAGTTGCCAACGATTTACCCAACCCGGTTGATGAAGACGTGAAACAAGCGCGCCTGGAGCGCTTTATGGCGGTACAAAGCGAAATTAGCGCAGCACGGTTAAAAGCTCGCGTAGGGCAAGAGTACCAAATCGTGATTGACTCCGTTGACTCTGAGGGTGCAGTAGGACGTTGCTATGCCGATGCGCCTGAAGTAGATGGGGTTGTGCATTTAAACGGCGTTTATGATGTTCAGCCAGGCCAACGTGTATGGGCAGAAGTGATCCATACCAATGAACACGACATGTGGGCCGTTATGTCAGACGATCAGGACGACGCGTTTGAAGAGGACGCAGAGTAAAGCCCATTGGGTTAACCCGCTAGGTTGACCCGCTAGGTTGACCCGCTAGGGCATTATGCGACATGAAACAACAGCCGCTTAGCGTCATATTAAGCGGCTGTTTTACTACCAGGGAAGTTCACCACCATTGGCATGAATAAAACTGCCAGCATTGTCCAGGGTCAATTCGTTTATTCTATCGATTAATCTGGCCGCTGCGGTATCCGCATCCACATCCCCCTGACCACCCACCATATCGGTTTGCACGAAGCCAGGATGAAACAAACCTACAGCAACACCACGAGGTGCCAAATCTTTTGCCAGTGAGACACCGGCGGCATTCAGCGCGGCTTTGCTCATACGATAACCATAATACCCGCCGGAACTGTTGTCAGCCATGGATCCCATCCGGCTGGTGATCAACGCGACTTTTGCGCCTGAACGCAAGTTTTCAAGCAAGCACTGAGTCACCAATAATGGGCCCATTGCATTAACCCGAAACTGATAATCAATCGTATTGGGTTGCCAGTCGCTTATACTCTCTCGGGCCAGCACGCCGGCATTGTTTATCAGCAGATCAATGCTCACATTCTTCAGGCTCTGCAAACTGGCTGGAAGGGTATCGGGATTCCCTACATCAACACCGTCAATTACGGTTGCACCGCTTTGCGTTAAGGCATCTGAACTATTGCGGCATAGACCGTATACTGCGTGACCGGCAGCTATTAATTGTTTTGCTAAGGCTAGCCCAATGCCGCGATTGGCGCCTGTTATGACTACGTTCAAGATTATCTCCCGTTTACCGCGCGCTTAATGTCGCTAACAAAGCGACTAAATCTTCCGGCGTATCAATACCCACTGGTGGTGGAAACTTTGCCAGTTCTACATGAATCGCATCGTCGTACCACAACGCCCTCAGTTGCTCCAGCGATTCAATATGTTCCAGGGCAGAAGGTGCATAGCTTACATATTGTTTAATATACTGTGCGCGATAAGCGTAAAGTCCAATATGACGACGATACAGCGTGGGATCTACACTGACAGGCTGTGCCATCATGGTATCCCGCGCAAAAGGTATCACCGAGCGGGAAAAATACATGGCCCTGCCGCTGGCTGATGCCACCACTTTTACTACATTGGGGTTGAGTACTTCCGCAGCAGTATGAATTTCTGTACACAGCGTAGCCATTTGCCAGGTTTTACTGGATGCCAAATTAGCGGCTACCTGCTGAATATTCCCGGCAGGTACAAAAGGCTCGTCCCCCTGAACATTCACCACTATAGTGTCATCGGGTATTTGCCTGCTGCGCACTACTTCTGCGATGCGCTCGGTACCCGATGTATGTGCAGCATCTGTCATCACTACATCGGCAAATTTACTGGCAACCGAGGCAATGCGCTGGTCGTCTGTGGCAACAATCACCGCACTCGCACCCGCTTCTTGCGCTCGTTCAACAACGTGCTGAATCATCGGCTTACCCAGAATATCTACCAGTGGTTTGCCAGGAAAACGCGTAGACTGGTAGCGGGCCGGTATCACTACAGTAAAACCCATGCTTTACCCCTTTTTCAGTGCCTCGAGTTGTTCCAGAGAAATACTGCTCGCCTGCTCTTCCAGAAGAACCGGGATCCCATCATGCAGCGGGTAAACCAGCCGATCAAAGCGACAAATCAACGCGTCTGCGTTTTGATGTTGTGCAAACAGCAACTTCCCTTTACACACGGGACAGGCTATTACATCCAGTAGTTTTCTATCGAATGCCATGTTACATCCTTAATGGCGCTGCATTAAGCGGCGCAGTTGTTCAATAATATTAGTATAAAAATCGTCTGGCATAGATGCCGAAACCGGCTGGTACCAACAATCATCATGAGCAATGTTACTCACTTTTACCGCATCTTTTTCGGTCATAATTACGGTACCTGCAGGGATATCTGCAATCGTAATGGCGTGGTGATCAGGCAGCGCAATCGTGTTTGATACAGTCAGTCCCATCTGCGCCAGTTGGGTAAAAAAGCGTTGCGGATCGCCAATACCTGCCATTGCACTAATGTGCTGATTACGCAGGGCAAGTTCACTCACTTGTATTTGCATTTCAGAATGCTTCACATTGATTAAATCGCCCGGCGTAAAACGCATGGGAATAGGATTAAATCGCGAAAGCTCGGCAGGTATGTTTACCTCTGCGCTACCCTGATTAAAAATAATGGCATCCACCGCAGATAAACGCCACATTCCCTCTCTTAGCGGCCCCATAGGCATCAGTTTTCCGTTACCGAACAAGCGGCCGTCCACGACAACCAGTTCAATATCTCTTGCAAGGGCATAATGTTGCAACCCATCATCACTGATAATCACATCACACTGGTGTTGCGAAATCAGGTGATTTGCGCCACGTGGACGTACCGGGTCAATCACAACAGGCACACCGCAGCGCCTGGCGATAAGTAACGGCTCGTCACCGGTCATATCGCTGCTAAGATCAGGGTTAACATCAAATGGAAAATGGGTTGCTTTAGCCCCGTAGCCGCGGCTGACTACACCAACGCGAAACCCGGATTTTTTAAGTGCATCGCAAAGGGCAACAACGACCGGAGTCTTACCATTTCCCCCCACGCTGATGTTCCCGACCACAATAACAGGCACACCAACACGCGTTTGTTTGAACCACCCGCGTTGGAAAAACCAGCGTCGCAGACCGCTTATCACGGCAAATACTACGCTCAGTGGCAAAAACAACCACTGGTACCAGGCTCCCTGATACCACATTCGGGTAATCCAATTCACTGGCTATTCCCCAAATTGCATGGCGTGTAATTGCGCGTAGGCACCGCCGGCCGCCAACAACTGCTGGTGTTGGCCGCGTTCAACTACTCTTCCCTGATCAACGACCAGGATTTGATCGGCATTTTCGATAGTAGAGAGACGATGAGCAATAATAATACTGGTTCGGTTTTGCTGCAGACGTTCCAGCGCGTCCTGGATCATTCTTTCGGATTCGGTATCAAGCGCTGACGTAGCCTCGTCCAAAATCAGAATAGGCGCATCGAGCAACAGTGCCCGGGCAATCGCCACACGCTGGCGTTGACCGCCAGATAAACTGGCACCATCTTCCCCCACCATAGTATCCAGACCCTGCTCCATTTGATCAGCAAATTCCATTACATGCGCCAATCGGGCAGCGTGCTCTATCTGCTGGCGAGTAACCGATTCACTTACGCCATAAGCAATGTTATTGGCAATGGTGTCGTTAAATAACGTTACCTGCTGCGAGACCAGTGCAATATTCTTGCGAAGGGATGCCAGAGTAAAAACGTTAATATCTGTCTCATCAATCTGAATACTGCCCTGTTGCGGCAAATAAAAACGTGTGATTAACGATGACAAAGTCGACTTACCGCTTCCCGACCGCCCCACCAGCGCGACACTGCTTCCGGCAGGTACATGCATACTGATTTGGTTGATGGCTGGCTGGGATTTACCCGGATAAGTAAAGATAACATCGTTAAATCGAATATCGCCCGACACACGTCCTGCATCCAGCTTACCGTTATCGGTTTCCGGCTGCTCATCAAGTACCGCAAAGATACTCTGACACGCCGCCATACCTTTTTGAAACTCGCTGTTAACGGTAGTGAGCTGCTTAAGGGGTTTTAGCAGCATCACCATGTAGAAGACGATAGTCACAAACGTACCAGCAGTAAGATCGGCCAATAACCCAGGCGTACTGGCAATATACAAAACCACTGCGAGTGCCAGGGATGCAATAACCTGAATAGTCGACACACTGAGTGTTTGAGTGACCGCCAGCTTCATATTTTGCTGTCGGTTACTATTGCTCTTTTGGGCAAAACGCTGCTGTTCTTTGTTCTGGCCGCCGAACATCAGCACCACTTTGTGGCCCTTTACTACCTGTTCAACTGAACTGGTAAGGCTGCCCATAGACTGTTGAATGCTGCGACTCACTTTGCGAAACCGCTTGGTCACAAATGACACCACCACGGCAACGACTGGGCCAACAAACAGGAATACCAGGGATAACTGCCACGACAGATAGAACATCCACAACAGGATCCCCACCACCAAGGCGCCTTCTCGCACCAGTACGGCAAGTGCCTTACTTGACGCCCCGGCAATCTGGTCGGTGTCGTAAATCACTTTGGATATCAGGTTACCCTTTGACTGCTGATCGTGATAACTCACCGGCAAACTAATGTATTTAGCGAACAGTTGCTGGCGCATTTTCATCACAACCTGTGATCCTATCCAGCTTAATGCATAACTGCCCAGAAAATTGAAAATACCCCGCAACACAAACACCGGCACAACCAGATACGCGGCCATTCGAAGATAATCGAAGTCTTGTTTGTTCAAAGCCTGATCAATCACCGGTTGAACCTGAGAAATCACAAACGTGTCGATGGCAGAATAGCCAACCATGCCGAAAAACGCAGCAACAAATGCGAGCTTGTAATCACGCAGATAGGAAAAAAAACGTTTTGTTGGCAAATCTGTAGAGCTGTTTGGTTGCATAGCACACTAATATCAGAATAAATCGCGCGTATTGTACCTGTTATATGGTCAATTCACTAATTTCAAAATGATTTCTGGTACCAGGGCCCTGACAACCGGTATTCCTCTGTCGTTATTGTCTTGTTAAACGTCAATTTCAGATAGCCTGAACGACTGGTGTTAATTGTGTGTATTTTTCGCTGCTGATAACGATTGACGACGTGTTTATTTGGAAAGCCCCATCGATTTAACCAGCCCTGTGAAAATACCACCAGATCAGGCGACACCGCCTCAATAAATCCCGGCGTTGAAGATGTCGCACTGCCATGATGGGGAGCTAACAAAACGTCCGCGCGCAGCGACACGGTATCATCAACAGCGCCTGTAGCAGTGAGCTGCTCTTCGGCCAGGGCTTCAATGTCGCCGGGAAAGAGTGCTGAAAATTGATTGCCCGACACTTTCACTACACACGAGAGATTATTCTCAGAATACACCTCATCGTTCATCACATTTGGCCATAAAAGCTCAAACGTTAATCCCTCCCATTGCCACTGGGAACCTCCGACACATCCAGCCTTTGGTGACACTACACGAATATTGGGATAGGCCTGCATAATTGCATCGAGACCACCGGCATGGTCATTGTCAAAATGGCTGATGATCACAAGCTCCGGTAACAGGCCTTGATGGAGTAGAAATGGCAATAACACCTGCTGAGCATAGCCGCCTGTGTCGCCGTAGGCGGCGCCAGTGTCAAATATTACTGCCTTGCCGTTACGCGTAACTAATGACGCATTGCCCTGACCAACGTCAAAGTAATGAATTTCCCAGTTATTTTGGGGCAGAATAAAGCTTAATGAAAAAAGTACCCCACCAATGACGTAACAGGTTATCAGCTTCTTTCTAGCGTGAAATGGCAACACAAATACCAATAAAGCCAGTGAGCACAGAAAGATAAACCCTTTCTGACTGGTATCAATCAACACAGAATCTACGTGCAACAATATCCAGGAGACCAAGTGTTGTAAACCATCAATCGACCTACTGATTAACTCACCCAATACATTAAGATATTCATAAATAAATACTGAATTTTCGGGTAGACAGGCAAGTAACAATAAGCCAACCACGGAAGCAGGTACGATCAACACACTAATCAACGGAACATAAATCAGGTTCACGATGGCAGACACCCAGCTAACCGAATGAAAAACAACCAGAGTAAGAGGAACAAGTCCCGCATTTAACATCAGTTGCATTGTTAAAAACTGTTGCCATTTAGGTTTGTCGGACGTAAATCGGCTTTGCCATCGCCAGTGTACAGCCATGATCACAGCGACCGCGCCTAAACTCAGATACAAGGCAATGCCGTATATAGCCGTGGGCTCAACAACCATGCACAAGGTTGCTGTTAGCATCAGCATTAACCACCGTCCAATTCGTTTAGACCACCAGCATAGGCAAATAAACAAACACAACACCACGTAGGCCCGAATCACCGAGACTTGCCAGTTTGCGCAATACGCGTATGCCGTGCTGCCTGCCAGCATACATACCCACTGAATAGGTAGCAGTGAATCTCGCCTGACGCTTGTCATGCTGAACATTAACAAGGTGACTATCTGCACAACCACTACGATTACCCCACCCGCCACCGCAAGGTGCAAACCGGAAATCGCAAATAAATGCGCCGTGCCGGATTGCTTCAGTAATCTCCAATCGTCCTCGTTGAACCCGCTGCGATCGCCAAACATCAGCGCATTCAGCCATTTCTTGCCGGGTACCTCCAGGCTAAGCAGTTTTTGTTGTAGCCGCGAACGCGGTGATAAAGAGGGTTCCATCAGTTGAATCTGTTCGCCCTGCACATATCCTGTACGAACAATACTCTGGCTGACATACCATTTTTGCGTATCAAAACCAGCGGGGTTGGCTACCGCTCTGGCTGGTCGCACTCTGGCCTGCAGCCGCACTGTCTGGGCTACCCGGAATTGTTTCGTGGGTTCATAGTAATAAATCAGACAGGTTAATGATGATGGCCAGGGCTCGCCATCAATCCGTAAGTGATCCAGCAGTAGTCTATCGCTGCGCCGACTGTGTGAAATGTCAGCAATTCGTCCTTCAATTGTGACATCTTGTTGAATTTCACCACCCAGCTGTTGCCAGTGAAGGTATCTTTGGCCTACACTCGCTGCCCAAAGGATACCTGCGCATGAGCCAATAGCGAGCCACACCAGTATTTGATTGACGTTAGTCAATAAAAACAAAGGTCGCTTTTTGCCTTGTTGTGCAACAAAGAGTAGTATTCCAGCAACGGTTATCAGCACATACTGTGTAGTGGTTGATGGAATGGATGTCCACCATTGTGACGACACCATTGCGCAACAAAAACCTGTTGTAATACTGCCTGTTATGTGTCCGTTCACCCAAATGACTCAGTTGTCAAAATAGTTTGATAGGTATGCCTAAAAAGTTCATAAAGCGTTTATTGCCTGATCATCAGTCGATCAAAAACAATCGAGCATTAAAAGTATTCGGCACTATTCTGCATGAGCCGAACTTGTGGCATCTGAATCGAAAATCGGCTGCCGGTGCGTTTGGGATCGGGTTGTTTTTTGCGTTTTGGCCGGTACCTTTCCAAATGTGGCTGTCTGCCGCCGCAGCTATCCCCTGCAGGGTTAATCTCCCCCTATCAATCGCAACCGTGTGGATTACCAATCCCTTTACCATGCCGCCTATATTCTATGGCGCCTACCTGATTGGCTCTACTGTACTAGGGACCGATTCTCAGGCATTTCATTTTGAACCAACATGGGAATGGGTGGTGAATTCACTGTCTACCATAGGACCAGCTTTCTTGCTGGGCTGCGGCATTTGCTCCGTTGTATTTGGTATTGCCGGGTACTACAGTCTTAACTGGCTGTGGCGCTTTTCGGTTCGTAAAGCCTGGCAAGCCCGTAAGCTAAAACGCAGTCAAAATGCAGCCTGAATGATTAATACCAATTCCTAAGAAATTCATTGTCTCTTCACCCCTTTATTAAAAGGCGCACTGTCCCCTAAACTAGTTTAGGGGTAATTACCTATAATAATCGTACAAAATACGACCTACCATTTACACATTATTAACAATGATACCAACACCAGTTTGAGGAACGATATCGGGCCTGCTGACCTACCTCACATTGGATTGTTACAGGAAATACACATTGAGATGTTGTGGAGAGGTATAATGAAAAATCGTATTAAAACCGGTTTAGGTAAAACCACCCATTGCGGGTTGTTAGTGGGTTTGTCGCTATTATCAACAACTGCAATGGCTACCGTAATTTCAAGCCAAAGCAATGCTTACGGACTAGGTGTTAATCTCGAAATCGACATTGAGAGTGTTGCTGTGGCACAAGCTAATGCAACATTGCCAGTCTTACTTCAACAGACAGCACCAAGCGCCTATGACATGTCCAATTCTGGTCTGTCACTGGCAACTAATATCACTACTACCCTCAGCGAAATACAAGACGTAAGCGTATTTGCATCAGCCGGTGTATTTTCAGGCCAAATAATATCAGACACCGACGGCAATGCCGGCAACAGAACAACGTCAGCGTACAGCGAGGTAAGTAGTCTCGCCTTAAGCGTTACCGATACCACGTTTCCTCTCGATTTGAGCGCATTATTAGAAATATGCAGTACCACACTGAATAGCTATGCTGAAGTATCCGGAGACTGGAACACGTTTACTGCCACAGGCAGTTCGATGATAGAAGATTTGAGCATCTTCTTCCTGGGGGAACAGGTTGACCTGATTGCCGAGGGGATATCTGTCGATGTACTGGCTGGTTCAACGCCTAACTTCCAGCTTATCGATTTTGCCGGTGTTGCCGGGCTAAATTTGATCCTGAATCAACAAGTCAGCCAATGCGCAATGCCTGGCTATTGCTCCATGGAGGTCAACGCTCTGCGCTTTATATTTGAAGGTGTCAGCCTGCTAGATGCCGGTATAGACGGCCTGATAAACGGCGAAATCATTATTAGTCACAGTTACGCAAACATGTCCGGCATACCTGCATCGCCCGTGAATGCGCCAACCGCAATTTACATGCTTATAATGGCTACGGCTTTGAGTGTAATCAGAGCCAAGCGTTAACCAAACGTATCCGGGAAGTGCAGCATTAACGCTGCACTTTTTAATATGATCTACACTAATCCCTGCTCATTCAGGAAAGACATCAAACGCGCTTCGTCCCACACCTCGACGCCCAATTCCTGCGCTTTGGTTAATTTGGAGCCGGCCTTTTCTCCTGCTACCAGGAAATCGGTTTTTGCTGAAACACTGCCTGCTACTTTGGCACCCGCTTGTTGAAGCAGCGCTTTTACCTCATCACGGGACAGCACGCTCAACGTACCTGTTACCACTGCCGTTTTACCCAAAAGTACCTGTTCTTCTATTTTCGGCGCTTCGATGGCTGGCCAATGAACACCCGCCTCAATCAGGCCAGTGATCACGTCAAGGTTATGCGCTTCGGCAAAGAAGTTGGCAATGTGCTGGGCAACCACAATGCCCACATCCTGCACGGTTTGCAATGTTTCGACATCCGCCTGCTTTATCGCGTCCAGTGACGTAAAGTGTATGGCCAGGTTAAGTGCTGTGGCTTCGCCTACTTCCCGGATCCCAAGAGAATAAAGAAATTTCGCCAGTGTGGTTTGCTTTGATGCTTCAATAGCATTAATCAAATTCACCGCTGACTTCTCACCCATGCGCTCCAGTTGTATTAACGATGGCAAAGACAGGTGAAATATATCTACCGGCGTATGCAATAAATCCGCATCAACAAGTTGATCAATTAATTTGTCACCTAATCCGTCGATGTCCATGGCTTTGCGTGAGGCAAAATGTTTCAACGCCTGCTTGCGCTGTGCGCCACAGATCAAACCACCGGTACACCGGGCAACCGCTTCATCATCCAGTTTTTCAACATGAGAATCACATACCGGACAGGTATGGGGAAATACGATCGCCTTAGCATCGGCTGGTCGTTTAGCCCTAACAACGGAGACAACCTGCGGGATCACGTCACCAGCACGGCGAATTACAACGGTATCGCCGGTCATCACACCCAGGCGATCTATTTCGTCCTGATTGTGCAATGTGGCATTTGATACGGTTACCCCGCCTACAAATACGGGCTCCAGCCGTGCAACAGGCGTAATGGCTCCTGTTCGTCCTACCTGGAATTCAACATCCAGCAAACGGGTCATTTCTTCCTGAGCAGGAAACTTATGTGCAATCGCCCAGCGCGGCGC
>NZ_JBLBUE010000011.1:0-62447 GCF_047290655.1 Alteromonas sp. AMM-1
CCAATCGCAACGCCGATGCTGGTTGTGCCAAAATCGAAAGCCAGTACCGTTCTGTTTCCTGGCTCAGGCATGACCCACCTGAGGTGCCAGTTTCCATACATCAACGCCAAGCAGTTGCATAGCCGCTTCCCAGCGTTTGTGTATAGGCGTGTTAAACAGAATATGCGGATCAGCCTCAATGGTTAGCCAGGCATTGTTCTGAATTTCTGATTCCAGTTGTCCGGCACTCCAGCCCGCATAGCCTAAGGTGATAACGGCGCGATCAGGTCCACGGTGATTGCCAAGCGCACCCAAAATATCTTTAGAGGTGGTAACCATAATTTCCGGCGTTAGGGATAAACTTGAACTCCAGCCTGGTTGTGGCGTATGCAGAATAAAACCACGCTCCTGGCTGACCGGCCCGCCCGCCAGCACTATCTGCTGGCCTTTTTCATCGTCAACATCGGCGTCTTTTTCGGCTTGTTCCAGCAGTTCCCGCAGCGTCATGTTGGTAGGGTGGTTAACCACCAGACCCATTGCGCCGTCAGCATTGTGCTCGCAGATATAGGTTAAACTGCGTGCAAAAAATGGGTCTTCCATGGAAGGCATGGCAATTAAAAAGTGATTTGCCAGACTTTTTAGCTCAGTCATTGTACTACCTCGTTGATCCACTGCTACTCAGTATGACTCATTGCGCCAATTTTGCCTCTATGGCATCAAACAGGGCTGCCATAATGTTTATGTCGTAGGCGCGCTCTATCTCTCTTACACAGGTAGGGCTGGTTACGTTTATTTCGGTAATACGGTCGCCAATTACATCCAGGCCCACAAACAACAAACCTTTTTCTACCAATAACGGTGCAATGGTTTCTGCCAGGCGTTTGTCACTCTCGCTGATGGGTTGCGGACGGCCGGTACCACCTGCAGCCAGATTGCCTCGCGTTTCACCGGCAGAGGGCAGTCGGGCCAGGCAATAAGGCATCACTTCACCATTAACAATCAGTACGCGTTTGTCGCCATCTTTAATTTCCGGCAGGTACTTTTGCACCATCATCTGACGTTGACCGTTGGCGGTGAGTGTTTCAATAATCACGCCAAGGTTGTTGCCATCTTCCTTAACGCGAAATATAGACGCACCGCCCATACCGTCCAGCGGTTTACAAATTACGTCCTTGTGTGTGGCGTGGAATTCGCGAACCAGCTTGCCGCTGCGAGTAACCAGGGTATCCGGGATCAATTCCGGGAAATAGGCAGTGAATAGCTTCTCGTTGAAGTCGCGCAGGCTTTGCGGGCGGTTCACTACCAGCGCACCATCGCGTTCAGCCAGTGACAGTATTTGGGTGGCGTATAAAAATTCGCTGTCGAAGGGCGGATCCTTGCGCATCAGCAATACATTGATGTCGCCCAGCGCATAAGTAGTGGGTTCGCCCAGTGTGTAATAATCTTTGTCCTGATCCCGCACGGTTACCGTTTGGCCAATCCCTTTCGGGATGCCATTGTCGATATAGAGATCGCCAAGTTCAAAGTAAACAATGGTTGCGCCGCGTCGCTGGGCTTCCAGCATCATGGCAAAACTGGTGTCTTTGTAAGGTTTGATTTTGGCAATGGGATCCATTACCACGCCAACGGTATAGGTCATAGTGCGCTCTTAGAACTGTCAATATGTCCATAATGGAGATGATTCGACAGGAATCAAGCGCTGAGGCCAGAAATTATCACTTTGGCAGACTGACTGAAGCGAACTTACAGATCGCCAAATGTTGCTTGTAAAACCGCCACACTGGTTAACGCTGCGGTTTCCGTACGCAAAATGCGCGGGCCAAGCGAACAGCCGGTAAAACCGGTTTCCATTGCCTGGTGAACTTCGGTGTCAGATAAACCGCCTTCCGGACCAATGAGTAGCCTGAATCCCTGACTGTTTGCTGAAAGCTGTGACAACTTTTGCTGGCTGCCAGGTGATAATACCAAACGGGTTTGCGTAGTCGATTCTGCCAGCCAGCCAGACAATGTTCGCGGTGCATTCAGAATGGGTAACGTATTTCGTCCACATTGCTCACAAGCACCCTGAATAATTTTTTGCCACTGTTGCAGTTTCTTTTCCCAGCGTTTTTCATCCAACTTAACTGCGCAGCGTTCTGTAATAAGTGGCGTGATATGAGTAACGCCTAATTCGGTGGCTTTTTGCAACACGATGTCCATGCGATCGCCTTTGGAAATGCCCTGACCCAAATGGATCGGCAAAGGCGATTGCGGGTCAAGTGATAGTTTTGCGTCAATTTCCACAATCACCTGGCGGCGCTCGGCCACAATAATGGTTGCCGTGTATTCACTTCCATCGCCATTGAAGAGCACTACCGGATGTCCGGCTTTTAATCGCAATACATTGGCAACATGGTGAGTGGCATCACTGCTCAATACCAGTTCTGCGTCGACATTGATGGTGTCGGGGTGAAAAAGACGAGGGATTCGCATTACAAACTCATACGCTAATTTGGAAAGGCGTAGTGTACCTGCGGGAATGCGCTTGTTTCAATAAGAAGGGCTCCGGAGAGGCCGGAGCAGCCCTGGATTTTGGTTATTTTGAGGCAAATGTGTTGATTGCCTGGCCCTGACTGGGCACCATTTGCTTGGCGCGACGGGCATGTACTGTATGTTTGCCTTTATCGCTAGTGAGCGCATAACCAAAAATCATCAACACGACTGTAAATAATAAGCTAAGTAGTAACATTTTCTATTCCTTAAAAAAATCTACCTTCATTGTTGGCAGTGACGTCATACTACTTGAGTTAATGTACGTAAAAAGCATACCAACAAATACTACTGAATACCCCACAATACCTTTTGTGGCCTCAACACAGACTCATTGGCCTGCACAGGTCACAGAATATAGAGTGAAAAAGGCGAAAATTCCAGCTAAAAATGCCTTGAAAAACGACCCTGAAAAAATCCTCCATGCTTTCAGCTACTTGGCTTTCAGCGATATTTTACATGACGCTCACTGTACCTGGTGGGTGTGACAATCTGATGAATATATTTTGTCAGTGTTATTTTGTTGCTAAGCCCATTCGATCACTGATAAGTTATTAGATACTTTTTCAGCAACACGGATAGAAACATGTTTAATCAAGAAGATATCGAAATGTATATCAATACCTATGCCATTCCATGGGGAATAAATATCGCAATGGCGATAATTATTTTTGTACTTGGGCGCATGGTGGTGGGTGTCATTATTTCCATGATTGGCAAATTAATGGCCAAATCAAAATATGACGCCATGCTGGTGGATTTTCTGAAGTCAATTCTGAATGCCATCTTAATGCTGTTTGTTGTGGTTGCCTCGTTGGATCAACTGGGTGTAGATACGACTTCACTGGTTGCTATTTTAGGTGCCGCGGGCCTGGCAATAGGCTTGTCTTTGCAGTATTCGCTGAAGAATTTTGCGGCCGGCGTAATGTTACTGGTATTTAAACCTTTCCGTTCAGGTGATTTTATTGAAGCGGCAGGTACAGCTGGTGTGGTGAAGAAGATCGGTATTTTCACTTCAACCATGAACACACCGGATAACAAAGAGATTATCGTGCCCAACGGCAAGATCTATGGCGACAATATTGTAAACTACTCAGCCATGGCAACCCGCCGCGCAGATATGACCTTTGGCATTGGGTATGGCGATGATTTGTTGAAAGCCAAAACACTGCTTGAGCAAATGATTACCGAGGACGAGCGTATTTTAACCGAACCGGCACCTGTGGTTGCGGTATCGTCACTCGGTGATTCCAGCGTAAACTTTGTTGTGCGCCCTTGGGTGAAAAAAGAAGATTATTGGGCGGTTATCTGGGCGTTTACTGAAAATGTGAAGTTGCGTTTCGACCAGGAAGGCATTTCAATCCCGTTCCCGCAGATGGATGTGCACTTGTACAAAGAGAGCGAAGGGCAGGAAGAAGGCAAATAAGCCTGCTTACTCCCAATAAAAAATCCCGGCTTGCCGGGATTTTTTATTTCAAGTACCAACAACTACCAACCTACTGGCAAGTCGCCTTTTTGCCACTTGCCGTGTAATCACGCATCGCTGCTTCCATATTGGCTTGCAGATTTTCGATACGCGTTTGCGGAGCCGGGTGGGTAGACAGAATTTCAGCCGGGCGCTCACCGCCGCTTGCGGCTTCCATGTTTTGCCATAGCTCAACCGACTGACGAGGGTCGAATCCAGCAAGCGCCATCAATTGTAAGCCAATAATGTCAGCTTCAGACTCATGTGCGCGGCTAAAAGGTAATTGCACGCCTACCTGTAACCCTAAACCAAGGCCAGACATAATGGCCTGATTGTAAGGCACTTCATTGGCAGCAAGGATTTGATTAACCGCCTGAGAGCCCATTTCAATTAACGTGCTCTGTGACATCCTCTCGTTACCATGCTGAGCAATAACATGACCAATTTCGTGGCCAATTACCGCCGCCAGCTGATGCTGGTTTTTGGCAACATTCAATAAGCCGGTGTACACGCCGATTTTACCGCCCGGCAGTGCAAATGCGTTTACCTGCTCATCGTTAAATACAACCACTTCCCAATTTCCGCCATACACACCCGCGGGCACAAACGGCAGTAAGGTTTCTGCCACGCATTGCACATAAGTGTTTTGCGACGCTTTTTGAGACACCGGTGTTTCCGCTTTCATGCCGTCAAAGGCCTGGGCGCCCATTTGGTCGAGTTGGGTACTGCTGAAAATCAGCAATTGGCTGCGACCTGTTGGCGAGGTGGCACAAGCCGTTATACCCATTGCTAACAGCAGACAACTGGTTATTTTTAAGAGTGGTTTCATTCCGTATTCCTTTCGCAGCATGGCACGCAGTGTGTTTATCGTTACCGGATTATTACGCGGTGATTCATAAATCTGTCATCCCCGGGACATCAAAGTGTCATCGGAAGTTCTTACTTTTACTAGTTTAACACCTTGATAATGCAACGCTAATTATTGTTGTTGCAGCAGGGTTTAGCTTACTTCAAAAGACTACAAAAAAGGAACAACAATGATAGCGTCAAACTATAAAGCAAGCCTGTTGGCACTCGCAATTGCAGGTTTATTAGGCGGTTGTAGCCTCGAAGGGGATGATGGCCAGGATGGTGCAACAGGTGCTCAGGGATCACAAGGCGAGAGCGGAGCAAACGGTGCTGATGGTCAGGATGCACTGCAAGGTATTGCACTGTCGGTAATAGGCCGGGCAACGCTGAATGCTCAAGGCGCAGCTGAAATTGTTCAGTATGACGTTAGTACCAATACCATTTATGTGACTAACAGCGATACAAATACCGTTGAAATGGTAAGCACTGCCTCGCTAACTGCTGAAGCAATGAGTAACCCGATCACCAGTTTTAATATGACAACGGGTACCAGTTTAGTGTTGCCTGCAGAAGTGGGCGGGGTAGCATTGGCTGGATTAACCAGTATTGCGCTGTCTGGCGATCTGCTGGCCGTAGCAGTGCCGGCAGACAATAAAAGTGACAATGGTTATATCCTGTTTTACACCGGTGTATCGGGTTCTGCGCCAGTATTTTTGAAAGCTGTTGAGGTGGGCAATTTGCCCGATATGGTTACATTTACGCCAGACGGAACCAAAGTACTGGTTGCTAATGAAGGGGAACCCAGCGGTGATTATACTATCGATCCAGAAGGCTCTGTGGCGGTGATCGCTGTAGCCGATGGCGTGCCTGCGGACACGGCTTCAATTGTTGATTTTACCGCATTTAATAACCAGAAAGCCGCGTTAACCGCAATGGGAATGCATTTTCCGAATCCCGAAGGCCGTACCATTAATGGCGTTACCATCACAACTAGCGTGGCACAGGATTTAGAGCCTGAATACATCACCACAAATAACGAAACCGCATTTGTAACGCTGCAGGAAAACAACGGCGTGGCAGTGATCGACTTAACCACGCTGGAAGTCAGCATTGTTGGTTTGGGTTTCAAAGACTGGTCTGAGTTAAATATCGATGCGCAGGAAGACGGTGAAGTCAGTTTTGGCAAATACGCGGGTCTGTATGGCGTATACATGCCTGATACTATTGCCATGTATACCTGGAAAGATGCGCCTTTCCTGTTAACCGCAAACGAAGGTGATGCACGTGAGTATTTTATTGCTGATGATTTTACTGAAGCAGAGTGTACCGCTGCCGGTGGTCAGGATTTCGATGATGGAGAGTGTCTTGCATTTACGGAAGAAGTGAAGCTGAAAAATCTCACTGCAGCGCCAGGTTCGTTACTTGAAGCACTGCAAATTAACGGTGATATTGATGATTTACGTGTTACCAATGCGCTGGGTGACACTGACGGCGATGGTCAGTATGACGCTGCCTATACCTATGGTGCTCGCTCCTTTACCATTTGGGATCAGAATGGACTGGTTGTGTTTGATTCAGGTGACGATTTTGAGCGTATTACGGCGTCCATTTATGGGGCGCAGTTCAATAATGGCGACGATGAAAATGAAGGTGACTCACGTTCTGAAAACAAAGGGCCCGAGCCAGAAGCATTAACCGTTGGCAAAGTAGGTGAGCGTACCTACGCGTTTATCGGTTTAGAGCGAATGGGCGGGATCTTTATTTACGATATTACTAATCCTTACGATGCTTTCTTTGTGGATTACATTAACAATCGCGATGTTACCGAAGGCCTTACCGTTGATGATGCAATTGGTGATTTGGCGCCCGAGAGCCTGTTGTTTGTTGCGGCTGAGGACAGCGTTACAGGTTTGCCAATGCTGATCGCAGGTAATGAAGTGAGCGGTACAGTTGCTGTTTACGGTATCACTGCGCTGTAAGTGTAAGCTAAGGCGAAAGCCTCTGCCTTAAAAAGGCCCGCATAGCAATTAACGGCTATGCGGGCTTTTTTTATGTGCACTGACAACGGTTTACATTGTCTTTTTTTACTTTCTGACATCACTTCTTACTTTATTATGTCGCAAATGTCACTAAATGCACAAAGTAAATAAAATAAACGAAAGTATAATTGAAAGCGTGAGAGGTTGGGTGAATAATTATTGTACAAAATAAAAGGCGTTCGCTGACTTTTTGGTTAGCTTATATAGTTGAATGCTTTATTTGTTGGGGTGTTTATGGCTTCGATGAAAATGTATTTAGTTGGATCACGTCGCGTTCTAAATGTAGGTTTAAGCGTATTAATTAATATATTTGTTTTAATTTATATTTCGTTGCATACCTATGTCGTCAGGTGTATTGGCATTGCAAGTACATCCCATGGACCCTCATCCATTTTAGCTGCAGGCCACGCCAGTGTTGGCTTAACTTATCTTCAATACACTTCAGGCAGCAAGCATCTTGGTTTGCAACCTAGTCAGCTTAACCTCAACCAGGTTGCCGCACATCGCCCATTTACTTACTCCTTGGCAGCGCTTGTCAGTGTTGCTATAGGAGCTGGACCGTCTGAACTACAAGCAGTTGGAGTATAGCGTATGTCAAAACATATCTTAGTTGTTGATGACTCAGTTTCAATCCGCCGAATGGTAGAAGTCACGTTAAAGAGTGCGCAGTTTCAGGTCACTCTGGCCGAGGATGGCGAAGATGCTTTGGACAAGTGCAAACATGGCTCATTTGATTTTGTATTAACGGACCAGAATATGCCGCGGATGGACGGTATCACGTTAATCCAATCATTGAGAAATATGGTGACGTTTCAAAGGACCCCAATCGTTGTGCTAACAACCGAATCCGGCTACGACATTAAACAACGTGGCCGCGCTGCCGGGGCGACTGGCTGGATGGTAAAACCGTTTTCGCCAGACGTGTTACTGAACGTAATGCACCGGGTTCTCGGATAAGCTGGCAACCAGAGCGAGGATGGCTAATGAGCGTTAATCTTGAGCAGTTCCATGCGGTGTTTTTTGATGAAAGCAATGAGCATCTACAGGCAATGGAACAATTGCTGATGTCGCTGAATGTTGACCATCCAGACATGGAAGAACTGAACAGTATTTTCCGCGCGGCACATTCAATAAAAGGCGGTAGTGGAATATTTGGCTTTGAAGCGCTGGCTGGTCTTACTCATGTAATGGAAACCTTACTGGACCGGGCGCGCAATCAAACCATGCGTTTATCGGTAAATGCAGTTGATGTACTGCTTGATACCGTAGACGTACTGAAGGCCACACTGGATGCATACATGCACGGTGGAGTGCTACCAAATACAGATATTGCGAATGGGATAACCAAGCTGGAAGGCCTGCTTGGCAGTGGATCTGATTCAGCGGCTGTTGTTAATGAAGCGAAATCAGACGACGAAACGCCGCTTGCCTTGTTAGAAGACGATGGCTTCGGCTTATTTGACTCAATGCAGGAAACGTCCGAGTCATCGTTTGATACCGATGATCTATTCGCTGATTTGGCTTTCGTTACGACCGCGCAAACGTCAAACGCGTTGCCTGAAGACGCAATTCAAGCCGAACAGGCAACAGTTGCACAAGCCAAGTTACACAGTACTCCATATACAGAAAACCTAAAAAACGTCACGCCTATTTCTGGTGTCCGATCCGAGTCTGAGGGCAAACCCTCCACAGCTAAAGAATCGGGTTCAATACGCGTGGATACATACAAGATAGACGGCATGGTGAATCTGGTTGGGGAACTGGTAATCACTCAGTCAATGCTGTCTATGATTGGCAGTAGTCTGGAAGGCAAAGCTGGCAAAATGCTACAGGCGGTTATCGACGAATTGCAACGCAATACCCGAGAGATCCAGGAATCTGCCATGTCGATGCGTATGCTGCCGGTAAATATGACGTTTAACCGGTTCCCGCGGGTGGTGAGAGATCTCTCGCAAAAGTTGGGCAAGCAAGTCAATTTGGTGATTGAAGGCGGCGCAACTGAAATTGATAAAAGTATGATCGAAAAACTGGTGGACCCGCTTACTCACCTGGTGCGAAACAGTATTGATCACGGTATCGAAACGCCTGCGATTCGAAGAGAAGCAGGTAAGCCTGAAATCGGTACCGTAGTGCTTAGCGCCGCGCAGAAAGGCAGTAGCATAATCATTCGAATTCAGGATGACGGGGCGGGCTTGAATCGTCAGGGTATTCTAAATAAAGCCGCCGAAAATGGCCTGATTCAAAATGATGACATGCCCGATCACGAGGTTTGGAAGTTGATTTTTGAACCGGGCTTTTCAACTGCCACAGAAGTCACCGATGTCTCCGGTCGCGGCGTGGGAATGGACGTTGTAAAACGCAATATTGAATCGATAGGCGGACGCATTGAGATTGAATCCAGACATGGAGCGGGCTCATCGTTCGACATTCATTTACCCCTGACCCTGGCGATTGTTGACGGTATGTGTGTTGCCGTTGGCGATCAGGTTTTCGTGGTGCCCTTACTCAACATTATTGAGTCATTCCAGCCAAAACGCGAACACATTCAAACGGTGAGCAATGAAACGTTGCTGAGTACCCGAGGTGAGTACTGGCCACTGATAGCGTTGTACGAAGCGATGGATGTTGGCGGTGCAATTGAAGATCCGGCAGACAGTATCGTGGTGCTCTTGGAAAGTGGCAAAAAGCGTTTTGGCATTCAGGTAGATGCGCTGTTAGGGCAGCAACAGGTAGTGATTAAAAGCCTGGAAAAGCATTATCGAAAAGTCGCTGGCGTAGCCGGTGCAACCATTATGGGTGATGGCAAGGTAGCGTTGATTCTCGATGCTGATTCCTTAGCTCAATCCTGCCACAACACTATGAATCAAGAGGCATGCGCATGACACAAGCAACCTTACAGCAAACCCCTGTCGCTTCAGACGAAAAAGAATACCTGAGTTTCGTATTGGGCAAGGAGTGTTATGCCATCGATATTGCCACTGTAAAAGAAATACGGGGGTATGAGCCGGCCACCAAAATTGCAAATGCGCCAGCATTTATTAAGGGCGTACTGAATTTGCGTGGCGACATTGTGCCTATTGTGGATTTGCGCATTAAGTTTGAGGTAGGTACGCCTACCTACAACGAATTTACCATTGTGATCATGCTGCATATTTTTGATCGCATTGTAGGCGTAGTGGTGGACGCAGTGTCCGATGTCGTGCGTTTAACCGACGAGGATATTTTACCACCACCGAATTTTGGCGTTGCTTTCGACAGCCAGTTTTTACTTGGACTGGCAGATGTGGAGAGTTCAATGGTGATTTTGGTCAATATCGAAAAGCTGATCACCAGCGACGCATTAGCACTTGTCGACAATACCCAAACTGCCGCGTAAACCGGTCAACTAACAAATTTCTTGTTGGTGATCACGCATCAACAAGCAAGCATATGATGGAGTGAAATCATGGGCGTATTTAATTTATTTAACCAAGATGCGTTAAAAGCAGCACAAAAGCTGTCAATCATGCAACAGAAAGCACTGGATAACAGTTCTGCGGCCATCATGATGGCAGACGCAACCGGTATAATTACTTATGCCAATCAGGCTTGCCGTCAATGCATGGAACACTGCGGCATATCGGTTACCATCGGCCAGCATTGTGATTCGTTAAAGCAAGGTTTGTTTGCCCAACTGCAACAACATAAAAGTGGTAATGCAGTAAACGTGGGCGGGGTAGCATTAAAATTAACCACAACAACCCTGATGAATAGCATTGGGCAAGCAGACGGCTATGTGCTTGAGTGGGCCGATACCACTCAAGCCCAGGCTGAACACGGTAAATTAGCGGCCATGGACCGCGCTCAGGCAGTGATTGAATTTTTACCGGATGGCACGATTGATGCCGCCAACGAAAACTTTCTGAGTACTTCAGGCTACACACTCAATGATATCAAGGGAAAGCACCATCGGATGTTTGTCGAATCCGCTTTTGCCAGTTCCAAAGAGTACGCGGAATTTTGGCAAAGTCTCAGACAGGGCAACATTCAGGCGGGTGAATTTAAACGCCTCAACAAGCAGGGGCAGCCATTCTGGATCCAGGCATCGTACAATCCCATATTTGATGAGAACCGCAATGTTGTTCGCGTAGTGAAGTTTGCTACTGATATAACACAAGAAAAGCTCATTAATGCCAACTACAACGGCCAGATTTCGGCTATCAGCAAATCTCAGGCAGTTATCGAATTTGACTTAAATGGCACAATTTTAAACGCAAACGAGAACTTCCTTACCACCCTGGGGTATACGCTGGCAGAGATTCAGGGTAAACACCACAGTATGTTCGTTAAACCCGAGTTGGCAACATCAGAAGAATACAAAGCGTTTTGGCATTCTCTGAAGGCAGGCCAATTCTTTAGCGGTGAGTTTCAGCGCATTGGTAAAGGTGGGCGGGATGTATGGATTCAGGCCAGTTACAACCCCATCACGGACCTGGATGGTAAGCCATTCAAGGTGGTTAAGTATGCATCAGATATTACTGCCGCGAAATACCGGACTGCTGATTTTTCCGGCCAGATTGACGCCATTGGCAAATCTCAGGCTGTGGTCGCCTTTACACCCGATGGTACGGTGTTAGATGCAAACCAGAACTTCCTGGATGCACTGGGGTATACCCTGGACGAAATTAAAGGTCAGCATCACCGCATGTTTGTGGATGTGGCAACGCAAAACAGCGCAGACTATAAATCCTTCTGGTCTTCATTGTCGAAAGGAAAGTTCTTCGCCGGTGAATTCAAACGCATCACGCGCAGTGGCGATGAAATCTGGATTCAGGCTTCGTACAACCCCATTCTGGATATGAACGGCAAAGTGTTCAAAGTGGTAAAATTTGCCACCGATATTACCGCAGAAAAGCGCAAGAATGCGTATTTTGAAGGGCAATTAAACGCCATTGGTAAATCTCAGGCTGTGATCGAGTTTAACCTGGATGGCAGCATCATCAGCGCGAATGATAATTTCCTCAATGCCCTGGGGTACAGACTGGAAGAAATACAAGGCAAACACCACAGTATGTTTGTTGAGAATAGTTATAAGAATAGTCCGGAATACAAACACTTTTGGGAAAACCTGAACAAAGGCGTGTTTGCCTCGGGGGAATTTAAACGCATTGCAAAAGGCGGCCGCGAAATCTGGATCCAGGCAACCTACAACCCCATTTTGGATCAGAATGGCAAGCCATTCCGGGTAGTGAAGTTTGCTACCGACGTTACCGCGAGAACGAAAGCGGTAAATGAAATCAAGCATGTTATGACACAACTGGCTAAAGGTGATTTAACCTGCAAAATTGAACAGGAGTTTGAAGGCGAGTTTAAAGAGCTGGGCCAGGCCACCGACCAGTTTATCAGAGATATTCGGACGACTATTTCAGACGTTAAAGACGTAATGACAAGACTGGCTGACGGTGATTTGACCTGCGGTATCGAACATGAGTTTGAGGGCGACTTCAAAGTACTTGGCGAAGCCATTAACGAGTTTGTTCACAATATGCGTAGCACCATCGGTGAAATCAATGAAGCAGTGGAAACCATCAATACTGCATCGTCGGAAATTGCCACAGGGAACGCAGATTTGTCTTCGCGTACCGAGCAGCAGGCTTCCAGCCTGGAAGAAACGTCTTCCAGCATGGAGGAGCTCAATGGCACGGTAAAACTAAACGCAGAAAATGCCGAACAGGCTAATAATCTGGCTTCTCAAGCCTGTAACGTTGCTGCTGAAGGGGGGGAGATGATCAAACAGGTTGTAACTACCATGTCAGCCATTAATGCTTCTGCACAGCGAATTTCCGATATTATCGGGGTAATTGATGGCATAGCGTTTCAAACCAACATACTGGCGTTGAATGCTGCTGTGGAAGCTGCAAGAGCGGGCGAGCAGGGGCGCGGTTTCGCCGTAGTTGCCAGCGAAGTGAGAACATTGGCGCAGCGCTCAGCTGACGCCGCTAAAGATATTAAAGAACTCATCTCTGACTCGGTGACTAAAATCAGTACGGGCAACGAACTGGTTAATCGTTCCGGTAAAACCATGGATGATGTGGTGATGGCAATCAAACGAGTGAATGACATCATGTCAGAGATTGCTGCTGCGTCGGTTGAGCAAGCTTCAGGCATCGATGAAGTGAGCAAGGCAGTAGTACAAATGGACGAAATGACGCAACAAAATGCCGCATTGGTAGAAGAAGCTGCCGCTGCAGCCGAAAGCCTGCGTCATCAGGCTGGGCAATTATCAGATCGGGTTGCAACGTTCAAACTAGAACAACACACTGTGCAGTCAGTGTCTAAAACGCCCATGTTGACCAAAAAACCGGTTATCGCACCAGCAAAGCCTGCGATCAATGGACACTTACACACGTCATTGCCTAAAACAAAGACTATGTTAAAGCCAGCCAAAGTCGCAGACGATGAATGGGAGATGTTCTGATGCAACTGGCTACCGCTTCAGCGGTACCAAGGGAGTTTGCATTTCACAGAAATGACTTTGAAAAAGTACGCAGCACCCTGATGAGCAAGGCGGGTATCCGCCTTGCAGACTCCAAAGATGGTATGGTCTACAGCCGCCTGTCTCGCAGGTTACGGGCCCTAAATATCGACAGCTTCAGTCAGTATTTGAGGCTGGTGGAATCCTCTTCCGCGGAGCAAGAGCAATTTATTAATGCACTAACCACCAATCTGACTTCATTTTTTCGTGAAGCGCATCACTTTGATGCACTGGCCAAATATTTACATGAACATCCGGACACCCACACCATTTGGTGTGCCGCCAGCAGCACTGGGGAAGAGCCTTACTCAATTGCGATGGTGGTGGCAGAGGTCTTTGGAAGCTATAAACCACCGATAAGTATTATTGCATCTGACATCGACAGTAACGTGTTGGCAAAAGCCAGGAGAGGTGTTTATTCCTATAGCAGCATTGAAAAACTCTCTCAGAGCAGAAAACAGCAGTTTTTTCACCGCGGCAAAGGCACAAATGTCGGAAAGGTTAAAGTGGTTGATGAATTAAGGGACATGGTGACCTTCAGACAAATCAATCTGCAACAAGTGCACTGGGGGTTTAAGCAGCGTGTAAACGTCATATTTTGTCGCAATGTGATGATTTATTTCGATAAGGATACACAGCTCAAATTACTGGCTCGTATGGTGGATTTACTGCCTGAGAATGGCATGTATGTAGCCGGACACTCTGAAAATTTTAATTTGCAGACTCACCTGGTACGCCCGATGGGCAAAACAATATATCGGCCCGTGAAGTAAAGGTATGCAGCAGACATTTGATGATTCAGAGGCAACCCCCGTCGCGTATTTCGACACCCGCTTTAATCGCGACGCCATTAAGTTGTTACCCGGACAGTATTTTGCCACCAGTGCCGACAAGCTGATAGTGACTGTGCTTGGCTCATGTGTTGCAGCCTGTATTCGCGACCCGATTGCCCGAATTGGGGGAATGAATCACTTTATGTTGCCAGAAGCCGCCCGCGATGACGACCGGGTACGCAGTATGCTAACCCGTTACGGCCTGCACGCCATGACAATGTTAATCGCACACATTGAAGAGCTTGGCGGTCGCAGAGAGCGGCTGGAAGCGAAGGTGTTTGGCGGTGGTAAAGTACTTAACGGTTTTGAAAAGTGTGATGTAGGACAGATCAACGCAAAATTTGTGCAAGCCTTTTTAACCCGAACTGGTATTCCTGTGGTGGGTCAGGACTTGTGTCAGGATTATGCCCGCAAAATTTACTACATGCCCGCTACTGGTGAAGTCTACATGAAACGCATTCAGCGCTATAACAACACTACCATTTTTGACCGCGAGCAACGGCATCGGCAGAGCTTGCTGGCTCAAAACCACAATGTGCAAATATAAGTTTATGGCGTACAGTCTTGTTTGAATTCGTTTTGCTTGCTGTGTTTTTAGTTTAACCAGATGTAAATACCAGTGGATGAATTAGCAACGTTTACGCCAAACATCGATACCAGATCATGACATTTCCTGCTCAAAAGGATAAGCTTAAGCGAATCTAACAGCCCTGCGTATTATGTGGTTAATGCAGCGCGGAATTGAATTGAGACAGAAAAATAATATGAACTCATCTGTAGTGTTAAGCGGTGTCGGCCTGTGGACACCACCGAACAAAATCACCAATGAAGAATTGGTCGACAGTTACAATGCCTGGGCAGATGCCTATAACGCCGAACACGAAGCGGACATTGCAGCCGGTAATCTGGAAGCGAAACCGCACTCCAGTGCAGAATTTATTGAAAAAGCATCGGGTATTAAAAGCCGTTACATTTACTGTAAAGATGGCGCGCTGGATATTAATCGCATGCGTCCTGCCATTCCTGAGCGGGCCGAAGATGAACGTTCCAATCAGGCTGAAATTGCCATAGAGGCTGCCAAACTCGCTCTGGCAGACGCCAACAAAACACCGGCAGATGTGGATGCTGTTATTGTGTCCTGCGCGTATACACAACGCGCTTATCCTGCTATTGCCATTGAAGTACAGGATGCGCTGGGCATCGATGGTTTTGGCTTTGACATGCTGGTGGCTTGTTCCGCCGCGACGTTTGGCATGCATCGCGCCTGGGAAATGATTGCATCGGGTAATGCAAAATGCGTCTTGGTAATCAATCCTGAACTGGTGTCACCGCAGATTAATTATACCGATCGCGACAGTCATTTTATTTTTGGTGACGTTGCCACCGCTACCGTGCTGGAATCGGCCGATACGGTAACAACTGACAACGCATTTGATATTTTAAGTACCAAAGCCAAAACGGTCTTTTCGAATAATATTCGCTCTAATTTTGGGTATATCAGTCGTGCAAACGACGCCGATCCGTTTGGGCCGGATAAGCTGTTTCATCAGGCTGGCCGCAAGGTATTTAAAGAAGTGTGTCCGATGGCGGCCGATCATATCGCAGCGCATTTAGGATCGCATGGCTATCAGCCAGAAAACGTGGCCAGATGGTGGTTGCATCAGGCGAACATCAATATGAATACCTTAATTTGCAAACGCCTGTTAGGACGTGACGCTTCCCAGCAGGAAGCGCCAATCGTTCTGGATGAATATGCCAATACTGCCTCGGCGGGTTCGGTTATCGCGTTTGCGTTGCATCACCAGGATTTACAAGCGGGTGACGTAGGGGTAATTTGTTCATTTGGCGCTGGTTATTCAATCGGCAGCCTGGTGATTAAAAAGCGTTAAATACCAGGGCAACATGCCCTCGTTAAACAGTCGGTTACAGGGACAAGCATCGGGTGGTGACAGATGATTGCTGATATTGGATATGGGCTGAACGCCGCCGGCTATCTGGTGTTGTTGTTGCTGCTATTTACGGTGAGAAAGCCGGGCCTGGCAAAGTACCTGCTTAGTCTGGCAACGCTGTTCACCATGGTGTGGTCGATGAGCTTTATCAGTTTACTCAGCGGCCCGCTGGATGTGATTCACTTGCTCCAGGCCGACAGTATTAAGCAGTCGATCTGGCTGTTATTTATTGCCGGTTGTTTAAAGCCTGACTTTCAGAATATCTGGCAGGTATTACGTCAACCTGCCACGTTAATGGCGTTATCGGTGCCACTGGCTGCGCTGATCTTGCCCTGGGTAGTGAGAACCGACATTACCTGGCATTTCTTACTTCAAACCCTGATTGCCCTTGAAGTACTTATTCTGCTGGAAGTGTTGTATCGACAGGTGGGCGATGAACAGTGGGCATATAAACCCCTGGCATTGTATTTGGGCGCGACCAACTTGTTTGAGTTTGTGTCCTATGCCAACGCGACCATGATCGCACAGGTTGAACCTGGATTCATTGCTGCCCGGGGTTACATTTATCTGCTGATGCTCCCCTTTTTGGTTATTGCGACCCGCCGTATAAAACACTGGGGTGTCAATATTTTCATTTCCCGGGACGTGGTACTGCACAGCAGCTTGCTATTGGTTGCAGGTGTGTATTTGTTCATCATGGCAACGCTAGGGTATGTTATCAATTATTTGGGCTGGAGTTGGGGCAGTACCGTTCAGATAATTCTGATTGCACTGTCTTTGGTAATGCTGGCAACGCTGTTTTTGTCGAACAACTTCCGCACGCGCATCAAAATATTTATTACTAAACACTTTTTTGCCAATCAGTTTGACTACCGCGAAGAATGGGTAAAACTGACTAACGTGCTGGCCAATACCGACCAATCGTTGCCCAATGTGTATCAGATTGCGCTGGAAGGTGTAATGGGGGCCGTCAACTACGACAGCGGCGCGTTGGTTAAAAAACAAGGTGGTCGGTTTACGCTGGTAAGTGATCAGTTCTTTATACCACTGGAACAAGCCGAACCGGCGCTAACCTCTTTGTGGGACTATTGCGAGCGCACAGGCTGGATGGTCGATCTTGAAGAATACCGCAATAAGCCGTTTAACTACGAAGGATTGCAATTGCCTGCAAAAGTGGTTGAAGAAACCCAATTGCAATTGGTGTTGCCATTCATTAAAGAAGATAAAATGTGGGGGCTGGCTTTGCTTAGCGCCGTTGACCGGCCCAAAGTGTCACTCAACTGGGAAGTAAGAGATTACCTGAATGCAGTGACCAACCAGATTGCCAACTTTATTAATTTTCATGAAGCGGCTCAGTCGTTAGCAGAAAATGCCCAGTTTGCTGCATTTAATCGAATGGCAGCATTTGTACTGCACGATCTGAAAAATGTGCTGGCACAAATCGATCTGATTTTGTGCAACGCAGCAAAGCACAAAGATAATCCTGAATTTATTGAAGATACCTTCGAAACATTGCATCATACCAAGGCTCGTATGGATCGGATGCTACGCCAGTTAACGGAAAAACAAGTCGATGAAAGTGGCGTTGATGCCACTCATACTTTATCCGAACTCATTTCACAGGTTATTGCGCAGCGCTGTCAGTCACTCAAACCCTTACCCGTTATGCAACTAAAGGATGAAACGGGAGTGGTGGTTGATCAGGAAAAATTCGCTAATGTCATGTATCATCTCATTAGCAATGCGCAGCAGGCTACACCGGATGACGGCCAGATAGACATTACCATTGTGCTCGATTCGCAGCACGGGTATCAGTTGGTTTTCATTGAAGACACCGGGTGTGGCATGGATGCAGAGTTTATTAAAACCCGTTTGTTTAAGCCGTTTGATACCACTAAAGGTAATGCGGGCATGGGGATTGGTGCATACGATGCAAAAACATATATGGAATCCATAGGGGGCTACTTGCAGGTGCAGAGCCAACCGGGAATGGGAACCTGCTTTACGCTGGGCTTCCCAATCGAATAAATACCCTCGTGGTCGGAACGAAATGGAAAAATAAACATGGCTGACACCATTCTGGTAGTTGATGATGATTTAGGCATTCAGAAGCAGTTAAAATGGAGCTTAACCGATTATAACGTGGTGTTTGCAGACGACAGGCAGTCTGCTATTGCACAGCTTCGGCGCTTTGAACCCAGTGTCGTTACACTGGACCTGGGGCTTCCTCCAGATCCTGCCAACGCCTCTGAGGGGCTAAAAACCCTCGAAGAAATACTGGCCTTGTCGCCACGAACTAAAGTGATCGTGGTGACGGGCAACAACGATAAAGAGAACGCACTCAGAGCGATTGATCTGGGCGCTTACGATTTTTATCAAAAGCCCATTGATTCAGACACCATTAAATTGCTGGTGAACCGGGCGTTAAACCTGTCGAAACTGGAAGACGAAAACCGCATTCTGGCCAAAACCCGGCCGTCAATGGGGCGAATTATCGGCAACAGCGAAGCTATCCAACTGGTGATGCGTAAGGCGGAAAAGATTGCCGGTACCGATATCAGTACGCTGTTATTGGGGGAAAGCGGCACGGGTAAAGAGGTGTTTGCCCGCAGTATTCACGAGCATAGCCCACGCAAGGACAAGCCTTTTGTAGCGATTAACTGTGCTTCAATTCCGGAAAACTTGCTGGAAAGTGAGCTGTTTGGTTACGAAAAAGGGGCATTTACCGGTGCCAATAAAACCACGTTGGGCAAAATTGAAACCGCTCAGGGCGGCACATTATTTTTGGATGAAATTGGTGATATGCCAATTGGACTGCAAGCCAAAATGCTGCGTTTCCTGCAAGAGCGGGTCATTGAACGAGTGGGGGGCCGCACTGAAATTCCTGTCGATATTCGGGTGATTTGCGCTACACACAGGGATTTGCAAACCATGGTTGCAGAAGAAAGTTTCCGGGAAGATTTATTCTACCGCATAGGCGAAATACCAATTAATATTCCTCCGCTACGCGAACGCGATCAGGACATCGTTTTATTAGCCCGCACGTTTCTGAATCAGTACCGGGAAGAATTTAATGCGAAAGCGAAAAGCTTCAGCGATGGTGCAATTCAGGCATTACTGGCACATAAGTGGCCTGGTAATATTCGCGAGCTACAAAATAAGCTGAAGTCGGCCGTTATAATGGCGGAAGGCACGGTAGTTCAGCCTGAAGATTTGGGGTTACGGGTGCCTACCACCGAATTTGAAAGTGATACGCTGAATTTGCGCGAAGTGCGAGAGCAGGCCGAAAGCCGGGCTATTCGCAAAGCGTATCAGCGTGCCGACAAAAATATGTCAAAAACGGCAGAGCTGCTGGGTGTTACGCGCCCTACGTTGTATTCCCTGATAGATAAATACCAGCTGGAAGATCTGAAAACCGGCGTATAACGCTCATTCAGCGCAATTCCAGTTTACCGCCGACAGGTGATTCAACGACGTTTGAATGCGTGTTGGCGGCAAGTTGTACTTTTCCTCTAAAGGCGAAAGCTGGTGTGATTGGTGCTGTGAGCGGGATTTTTCGCCCAGTAAGCCAATCCAACAATCTTTTCCCGAGCTCTTAGCCGCATATAAACAATCATCGAGAATGGCAAAATACTCACTCCATTCCAACTTTGTGGGATCATCCGGATAGAGTGGCAATACACAAAAGCCAATCGAACAGGTGATCTTCAATCGTGTTTGATCGTTTAACGAGAACGATTCCTGATGCAGGGACTGATGTAGTCGCGTTGCCAGAGTTACCGCTTCTAGCCGGCTGGTATTGCGGCAAACCGCCAGAAATTCCTCCCCACCCCAGCGTATCAGCATGTCAGACGGCCTGAAAACCGAGCGCAGCAGCTTGCTTAACTGAATGAGTATCCGGTCGCCGGCGAGATGGCCATAAGTGTCGTTAATGTGCTTGAAGTTATCGATATCCAGCAGAAAACACACCAAATCTGCATTGGCAGCATCGGCGCCAACAGGCTTGTGAACCAAATAGTTTTGTTGCGCGCGGTGAATTTCCTGAGGTAGCTGGTTATTGAGATACTGACGGTTATACAGGCCGGTAAGCGGATCCAACAAGCTGGCGCGCTCCAATGCCTGATAGGCACTTTCAAGCTCTGCGTTTTTGATTTCAAGTTCCTGGGTTCGTCGTTTTACTTCACGTTTTAGCAGGCTGGAGCGTTGTTTTTGATTTACCCTGCTCCAAAATAAAAACACAAACAACAGTGAGGCCATTAATGAGCCATAGAGCATCTTAGTTCTGAGCTGCTGTTGTTCAGCCTTTGACAGCTCGATAGCTTGATTTTTACTGAGTAGGGTGAGTGCCTGAGCCTGTCGTTCGGCATCGATCTGTGACTGAAGATACAATAAGGCCAGTGAACGGCGTTGATCAAGGCTGGTAGATTCCAGCTTGCGCTGACGCTGTAACGCCTCGAACGCCGCCTCATAGTTCTGTTGTTGCACATACAACTTCACCCTGACTGCCTGGAATTGTGACTGCGTATACAGCTCTTCTCTGTCTATAGCCTGTTCCAGACCGGCTTCGATATGATACTGCGCTTTTTCCTGGTCGTCGGGTAAATACGCATCGGCCAGTGCCAGATGGATATCGGTTAACAATGTTGTACAGTTGTTCGCGGTTGCATCGGTCAGTTCTTTTAACAGTAATTGACGTCCCTGTGCGTATTGTTGTCCGGCTATAAGGGCTTCGCCATAACTCGCGGTGGCCTTTCCTTTGTCGCACAATGCGCCTAGTTTAGAGAAGCCTTCAATACTGCTGTTGAGATACCGCAGCGCATCGTCGTAGTTGCCTACCGATGCATACACTTTGCCAAGGTGATACCCCAGCTCTGCATTTAACAACGACATCGAAAGGGTGCGGATGAGTTGCTCGGCATCTTTTAAGTACAGTAAAGCCTGATCGTTTTTACCAACATCACTGTAAACGCGGGCAATATTCATTAGCGCGAGTGCACTTGCGGCATTGTCATTTGTTTCGCGAAGCAGGGGCAGTGCCCTTTCTAACTGGCTCAGCGCACTCTCAAACTGTCCAAGCTGGCGAAGTGAAACGCCAATTTCAAGCTGTTGGAGTGCAATACCATCGTTACGGTTTTGCTGGTGATAAATTTCTTTGGCAAGATTGAAATAACTGAGGGCAGACTGATACAGCCCCATTACCCGGTATGTTCTGCCGATATCGGTGTAAAGGTCAGCGATGGCCAGCGACTGATTAGTACTTTTAAAGTAATTAAGACTGGTTTGAAACTGAGTTAAGGCTAACGGATAGAGGTTTTTAAGCAGTGATAAATGGCCGAGCGCGTGCACACCCAACGCTACCGCATTGTCTTCATTATTAGCGCGAGCCTGCGCCAGAGCGTCTACAATTTGCTGTTCGGCCTGCTGAATATTGCCCTGCGCCACGAGTAGCTGGACGCCGGATGAACCGCCGCCATAATGCTCGCTGTCCAGAGAGATATGTCGCAGAGGATGCCCCTTCGCCTGTGCTGACACCAAGGTGAACACAAGTGCGAACAAACACAGCATTAGCAGATTTAAACTGCCACGGGTTATCATAAATGCCTTTTACACCGCTTTTCTTTGTTGCTAGAACCGCTACTACATACATCTGCGTGCTATCTGTCTTTATACTTTAGTATAGGCTATATCGCCTTTTAAATGTTGAAAATTTAATCAGTTGTTTGATTTGAATGCAACACTACCAGTCACTCCTTGTGTGAGAAAAATGTGCTATCCATAGCCGGATCAGTTTGGATTTAGCCACTCCGCTCTGATCCGAGATTGCTTGCAACTGCGCTATACACTCTTCAGTAAGCGTAAACGTAGCGCGGCGCATAGGCTGAAGTGACAATTCGGCTTCAGCTTCTTCAGTAGCAGCCGTTGTTGCACTCACCTTTTTAGAGAGCTGTGCCGTTGCAACTGAAAGCGCGCACGACTGTCCACTGGCGTAGTGCAATGCCTCGTCTATAAATGTATCGGCAGTCACGGGTACAGCATTAGTGCCACTAGCTCGCGGCGTGGTACACGACAGATTGAGTAGGCTCATTTTGTTCCCCCTTTCTGCGGGCCAGTAGCTCTTCAATAATACTTCTGATCTCAATAGCGGCTTTGCCTGTTGGCTCACTTTCCAATACCGAGCGTCCGGACTCTTCGGAGTCGTCATACATATTCCGGCTAAAGGTCACCGAATTTAATACGGGTACTTCAAACGAACGGCAAACCTCTTTAGCTTCCAGAATACGCGATGCCAGACTCGGCAATGAAGGGCATTGCGTGATCACAAAGGCGGCGTTCATTCTGGGATTAACCATTTTACAGGTCGACAGAATGTCTTCCATATGCGGTACGGTTTTCAAGTCGCGGCGTTTGGGGCGCAATGGGATAAGAATATGGTCAGCTACTGCCATAGATGAGCGCAATGCCAGATTATCCTGCCCGCCGCAGTCAATCACCACGAAGTCGTAACGCTCTTTTAAACTGAGTAATTCGTTGCGAATTTTTCCGTATAACTGGATACAGGTAATATTGGGGAGTGCATTATTACTGCTGCGTTCCTGCGCCCAGTCTGACGTGGTGCGCTGTGGGTCACAATCCACCATCAGAACACTGGCTTTCTTTTCGCAACGCAGGTAAACAGCGATGTTTTGGGCGAGACAGCTTTTGCCACTGCCGCCTTTCTCGCCACCGACTAGAATCATCATTGGTTCAATCCTCATTGGAGCTTCGCATATACAGTTTGAAGCCCGCTGTAATGGTCATTACACAATGAAAAAGTGAACATCGTTATGGGTATTGCAACAGCTGGTGTTGTCAAAACCTATGTGTTCGGTAGCCCCGCTATCATATCAGATGATGAAGACCGGAGGCTTTGCGTCACGCGCTTTCGTCGCGTTTTGCCTTTTTCAAACGCTTGCAAAGTGAAACACTGATACCTGTGATACACCTTACGTGACATAGCATAAGCAAAGCTGCGATGCAGCGCTATGCCATTGACGCATTGCAAACCATAAAAAGGGATTGTTCCGTATACCAATAGCAAATCATGGCGCAAGGTTATCTAATTGGATTTTTAGATTAAAACGATGGACTATTTTCGCTTTCATAGTTTTTTGTGGCAGCTATACTTGAAACATCAATTAAGGAGATGACCATGACACACCCCGTAGATAAACCATCACGCGAAGGTACAAAAGTACCTGACGTTACCTTTGCAATTCGCGAAGGCGAGCAATGGATAAACCGCACTTCCGGCGATATTTTTGCAGGCAAAACTGTAGTGGTGTTTTCGCTACCGGGGGCCTTCACGCCCACGTGCTCTTCAACTCACTTGCCGCGTTATAACGAGCTGGCCGACGTATTTAAACAAAACGGTGTAGATGAGATCGTATGCGTATCGGTAAATGATACCTTTGTCATGAATGCCTGGGCTGCTGATCAGGAATCCGAAAATATTTCTCTTATTCCGGATGGCAATGGTGAGTTTACCGATGGTATGGGCATGCTGGTAGACAAAGCCGACCTGGGGTTTGGCAAACGCAGTTGGCGCTACTCAATGCTGGTTAAAGACGGTGTAATAGACAAACTGTTTATTGAGCCTAATAAGCCGGGCGACCCTTTCGAAGTGTCTGATGCCGATACTATGCTGAGTTATATTGCGCCTAATGCGGTTAAACAGGAGCCGGTGTCGATACTGACCAAGCCGGGTTGTCCTTACTGTGCTAAAGCGAAGGCGTTGTTGCAACACCATGGTTACCGTTACGAAGAAATTGTTATGGGGCAGGGAGCAACGCTCACGTCTCTGAAAGCCATCAGCGGGCGCACAACGGTACCGCAGGTATTTATTGGCGGAAAACACATTGGTGGCAGCGACGATTTAGAAGTGTTTTTTGCCGCGCAGGCATAAATACAACAGCGGCTCGTTATTCATGTAACGAGCCGCTATGTTGATTATCTTCTACAACACGGGCGCATCGTAGTCCGTTGGTTCGTCGGTATAAATACACACATTCCAGTCTTCAGCTAAGCCATCCTCAGCCTGACAATATTTCGCAAAAAATGCCGCAATTTCACTGCGCTGACAGTGTGCCTCAAAACTCGCCATATCAGCCCATATTTCGTTAAACACAATAGGAAAGCTGTTGCCTTCGGCAAACGGACTGGTGATATGTCGCGTCACAACGTACTGAATACAGCCGTCTTCTCTTAACGTATTGGGTTCCAGACGTTGAAGTACTTCAAACAGGGCTTTTTCTTTGCCGGGTTTGGGCAGAAATTGTGCGCAACAATACACTTTCTTAGACATACTACCTCCTGAGCTGAGCGTTTTTGTGTGGGTTACCTGACAGAAATAAACAATCATTCATCGCCATCATACTCGAATATCGGGTTTATCTCTGTAATATTACGCTGAACACCGGTTAAACATTAGGGAAGGGAACATGAAACTAAAGCAATTAATCAGCGCGGGTGTAATTGGCCTGCTTGTGTCTGCTTCGGCGCATTCTGCCGTTCGCTCCGAAGAAAAAGCCATGATCAATGCAATTGATAAAAACAAGGCCAACGCTATTAAATTGCTTGAAAAGAGCGTCAGCATTAATAGTGGCACCATGAACTTTGCAGGTGTCAAAGCCGTTGCAGAACACCTGTTACCGGAATTCAAAGCGCTTGGTTTTACTGCGCAGTTTGTGGATGGCAGCGCATTTAAACGGGCTGGTCACCTGGTTGCGACTATCGAAGGTGGTTCTGGCCCTAAGATGTTGCTGATTGGCCATTTGGATACCGTATTTGAGCCAGATAGCCCGTTTCAGCGTGTCACCTATATCGACAAAAATACGATGAGCGGTCCTGGTGTGTCAGACATGAAAGGCGGCAATATTATTATGCTGGAGGCGCTGCGTGCTCTGGCGAGTATTGGTGTGCTGAAGAAAATGAATATCAAAGTGGTGCTAACAGGCGATGAAGAGCTCAGTGGCCGGCCGTTAAACTTATCCAAGGCTTCGTTAATCGAAGCGGCTAAATGGGCTGACATTGCTCTGGGTTTTGAAAATGGCGATGGCAACCCAAAGACAGTGAATACCTCCCGCCGTGGCTCGGTGGACTGGACATTAACCGTTACTGGCGTGTCTTCGCACTCCTCACAGGTGTTCAAACCCAATATTGGTGCTGGTGCTATTTACGAAACCTCGCGGATTTTGAATCAGTTTTACGAAGAGCTAAGAAGTGAGCCCATGCTGACCTTTAATCCAGGGCGAATGTTGGGTGGCACTGACGTAAAGCACGACAGAGCGGGCAATCAGGGCACGGCGTTTGGTAAGAACAATGTGGTGGCTGAGCACGCTGTGGTAACGGGAGATATTCGCGCAATCAGCCAGGAGCAATTAACCCGGGTACAGCAAAAAATGCAGACTATAGTGTCTCGCAACTTGCCGAAAACCAGTGCGGTTATTCAGTTTGGCGAGGGATATCCGGCCATGGCACCAACGGAAGGCAACATGAAGCTGCTAAAAATGTACAGTGCAGTGAGTGTTGATTTGGGCCAGGGCGAAGTGACTTCCGTTGATCCTATTAATGCCGGTGCAGCCGATGTGTCATTTGCAGCTGATCATGTTGATATGGCACTGGATGGACTGGGAATGAGTGGTTCAGGTAATCACACGGTAAAGGAAGTGGCGGTATTACCTGCATTACCGTTGCAAGCGAAAAAAGCGGCTATTCTGATGTACCGGTTATATAAACCCTAATGCAAGTTGTGCTCTGGTGTTGTTCGGTTGCAATTAAGTGGCAAGATGCCCATAGTAGGCGCAAATTTGTTAGCGGAGTACACTTTGTTTTCACTTAAATCTTTCACAGCACTATGTGGTGCACTGTTGCTCAGTGCACCTGTGATGGCCCGGTCTGCCTTTGAACTTACCAATGGCTTTCAGGCATTGTATGACGAGTCATTAGGTGACGTCAGAAAATGTGCTGATACCAGTACCAATCGCTTTGCAGTGTGCTCTGATGCGCTGCGTGGCGACGGTAATGCGCCATTTATTTTGATGCAGCAAGTACCGGAAAGTCCGGTGGCGGTGTTAATACACGGTTTAAGTGACTCGCCCTATTTTGTAACAGCCATTGCAGATGAGCTTTATAGCATGGGGTATACCGTTGTTGCGCCCTTGCTACCCGGGCACGGTTTGAAACAGGCCGATGCCGATATGGAAGATGATCAGTTGTCAGAACGCTGGCAGGCTCATGTAAGTGACGTCGTATCGCTGGCCCTGTCAGCCAGCAGTACCGGTAAAGTGGTTATTGGTGGATTTTCTACTGGCGGCGCGTTATCAGTAGATTATACGCTTTCTCACCCGGATAACGTGCAGGGGCTGTTGTTGTTCTCCGGTGCGCTGGCGCTGAATGGCAATGTGGAGTCGTTGTCGAAAATTTGGGGAGTACGCTGGTTGGCAAAGCTACTGGATGGCGAGTATCAGACCGATGGTCCAAATCCACAAAAGTATCCCAATGTGGCCAGTTTCGCGGGGTTGGAGTTAATGTCGTTGATCAGCGATATCCGCGAGCGTCTGGATGCCGGTGGTACTATTGATGTCCCGGTGTTTATTGCTCACTCTGAAGCCGACCAAACCACTCCCATCGAAGGGGTGCAATCGTTACTAAGGTCGGTGAATGCTGATAACACATTCTATGTCATTGATGCTGCAGAGAACGTATGTCATGCGGATTTGGTGGTAAACAGGTTGTTGCTGGAGAATATGCACTTTGATCGCAATCGGGCAGATTTGAGCGAGACCTGTGTGGTACCTCAGGTAAACCCCCAGTTTTTCCCCATGATGCGCGCACTGCGTGGTTTTGTGGAGTTTTCGCTAGCCGTTCGATAGTCATACCAACTGCTATGCGAATTGGTATTATAGGCCGCTGGTAAAGCGGCCTGATTGTTTTGTTTTGCTATTTTGCCAGCTGTTTCGCCATTCGGCGAACCTGCACAAGGTAAAAGCAAGCCGGGATCACCAATAACGATAACACCAGTGCACTTGCCATACCGCCTACCATCGGGGTGGCAATTCTGCTCATTACTTCGGAGCCTGTGCCGGTTCCCGCCATAACAGGCAATAACCCAATCATCACCGTTGCTACTGTCATTAATACCGGTCTGACACGCTTTAAAGCGCCTTCGGCCACGGCGTCGCGCAACAGGTCGGTGGTGATTAACGCATGATGACGGGCCAGGGTTTTACAGGCGTCGTTTAAATACACTACCATGATCACCCCAATTTCTACGGTTACCCCCGCCAGGGCTATAAAGCCTACCCCAACGGCCACTGACAGTTGGTAATCCAGCCAGTAAAGCAACCAGAAGCCGCCAATCAGGCCCAGCGGCAGGGTGCCCAACACAATCGCCACATCTACCATGTTGCGGAAACTCATAAACAACAGGATCACGATAATGGCCAGAGTGAGAGGCAGTACATAGGTGAGCTTTTGCTTGGCCCGTTCCATGTATTCATACTGTCCCGCCCATTTCAGGCTGTAGCCTGCAGGCAGGGTCAGGTGGGCGTCCAGTGCAGATTTCGCATTGGCAACATAGGTCTGAATATCGCTGGTGGTTAAATCAATAAAGGTGTAACCGGTTAGCCGGGCGTTCTCACTTTTTAACGCTGGGGGTCCTTGAGTAATGTTGATATCAGCCACATCACCCAGCGTAATACGCTGGCCGTTAGGCGTTATCAACGGCAAATCAGCCATCGCTTCCGGTGAGTCCCGGTATGTTTGCGGATAGCGCATATTCACCGAATAGCGTTCCAGCCCCTCTACGGTAGTGGTAACCTTTTTACCGCCAACAGCCGTGCTAATTACCTGCTGTACATCGGCGATATTCATGCCGTATCGCGCAGCGGCATAGCGATTAACGTCGAGCGTGATATAGCGCGCACCGGCGACTCGCTCTGCGTATACTGAAGCGGTGCCGGGTAAATCGCCCAGAATTCGTTCAACGTCTTTGCCGAGCTGTTCAATAACCGTGATGTCGGGGCCAGAAATCTTCAGACCCAACGGGGTTTTTATGCCCGTTGCCAGCATGTCGATTCGGGTTTTAATAGGCATTACCCATGCGTTGGTTAATCCCGGAAATTGCACAAGTGCGTCAAATTCGGCTTTGAGTGAATCGGTTGTTACACCTTCGCGCCATTCTGATTGTGGCTTTAACTGAATAAAGGTTTCAATCATGGTGAGGGGCGCTGGGTCGGTAGCCGTTTCCGCCCGGCCAACTTTACCAAATACCGTTTGCACTTCGGGCACGGTGCGAATGAGCTTATCGGTTTGCTGCAGAATTTGTCGTGCTTCACCAATTGACACACCGGCGTAGGTGGTAGGCATGTACATCAAATCGCCTTCATCCAGTGGTGGCATAAACTCACTGCCGAGCTTGGTAACCGGATAGAAACCGATCACCCCTAACAACAGCGCAGCGGCAACAGTGGATTTGGGAAAGCGCAGCACAGTTTGTAGGGCTGGTTGATAGATGGCTTGCACAGCCCGGTTAACCGGGTTTTTGGCCTCAGGCATAATGTTACCGCGAATAAAGTAACCAATTAGCACCGGAATCAGTGTAATTGCCAGTCCTGCCGCTGCGGCCATTGCATAAGTCTTGGTGTAGGCAAGGGGAGCAAACATTCTGCCTTCCTGGGCTTCCAGAATAAACACAGGCAAAAAGCTCACGGTAATGATCAGCAAACTAAAGAACAGGGCTGGGCCAACTTCCCCGGCCGCTTCTGCTACCAGCTCCCAGCGATCGCGGTCACGGTTGGCCGGATCTTCCAGGTGTTTGTGGAAGTTCTCAATTAACACGATGGCGCCATCAGTCATCGCGCCAATGGCAATGGCAATGCCGCCCAACGACATAATATTGGCATTTAATCCTTGCAGGTGCATCAGAATAAAGGCGGCAAGAATCCCCAGTGGCAGGGTAACCAAAGCCACAATGGCACTGCGCAGGTGAAGTAAAAATAAACCACACACCAGCGCCACAATAACCAGTTCTTCAATGAGTTTATCCCACAGGTTATCGACGGCTTTAGTGATCAGATTGGAACGGTCATACACAGTCGTGAGTGTTACACCATCTGGCAGGCCAGTCTGTAGTCGTTGCAAGGCCGATTTTACACCGGCTATGGTTTTCTCTGCGTTCTCACCATAGCGCATAACAATGATGCCTCCCACGGTTTCACCTTCACCATTTAGTTCTGCGATGCCACGGCGTGCTGCTGGTCCAAGGCGAATTTCTGCGACATCACTCAGTAATACCGGCGTGCCATCGGGCGTTGCGCCTAGCACAACCTGGCGTAAATCATCTTGTGATTGCAAATAACCGGTTACGGTTACCATGTATTCGGCTTCAGCCATTTCAACAACAGAAGCGCCAACTTCCTGGTTACCACGAGTAATGGCGCGTTCAATACTGCTCAGTGGCAGGTTATACGCCTGTAATCTGAGTGGGTCGATGACGACCTGATATTGCTTCTTCATGCCGCCCACCGTGGCGACTTCTGCTACACCCGGAACGGTTTGCAGTTCGTATTTCAGAAACCAGTCCTGGAGTGATGTGAGGCCTGCTATATCAAGCTTCCCTGTTGGGTCGGATAATGCGTAGATGTAAACCCAACCTACACCGGTTGCGTCCGGACCCAACTGCGGTGTTGCCGTATCAGGCAGCGTAGGAGCTACTTGTGATAGATACTCAAGTACCCGTGAGCGCGCCCAGTAAATATCGGTACTGTCATCAAACAGAATGTAAACGTATGAGTCGCCAAAGAAGGAGAACCCCCGCACGGTATGAGCGCCGGGTACAGACAACATGGCCGTGGTCAGCGGATAGGTTACCTGTTGTTCAACTACCGAGGGGGCCTGTCCGGGATAAGACGTTTTAATGATTACCTGGACATCAGACAGATCCGGAATGGCATCAACCGGTGTTTGTTTTACCGACCACACGCCTGCAGCACCCAACATAAGTGTGGCAATAAGCACCAGCACCCGGTTTGCAATGGACCAACGAATAATATGTGCTATCACAATTGGCTCCTGTTAGTGATGCGCGTGAGCAGATGACGTGGCATTGATTTGCTCATTGATGTCAACAATCACAAATTCGCCATCGCGGATCTCGAAAGTAAATTCGATTGCCTGGCCGGCTTTGAGATTGTGGAGTTGCACTGAGTCGTCTGCCGTGAAATCCAGTGTGGCGGGTTCACGCCCCCATTTTTCGATGGCGCCTCGCGACACGTTGAGTACCCGTGATTCGGCGTCAATGTGATTAATTACGCCATTTACCGTGGCAGACTGTACCTCTTGTGTGTCTGCGCTGGTATTCATGCTACTTTCTTCCATGGCCAGGCCAGCCATTCCCGACATTATGTGAATACCAGTGATAACGGCTAAACCAGAGGCTGATTTATCAATTTCCATGTGCAGTGTAACGCCTGCTCCCAACTGATTAATATCAACGTCGTCGGCTACGGCAAAATCCATTACCATGGCGGGCCATTGCCAGTCTTCAATGGCTTCATGACTGGCGTTTACTGTGCGCGACTCAGCATCCACACTGTTGATTTCTGCTGCCACCCAGGCACGAGTGGTGTCGCTCTGGCTGTTGTCGGAGCCTTCACTGTATCTGGCTAAGTCAGAATCGATTGCGCTTTCTGAATCCAGCAAAAACTGTGCGTTGGTAACTACCCGGTCGCCTTCTTCCAATCCGTCAACAATTTCAATGCTGTCGCTGTTAATGTTGCCAAGCGTAACTGCAACAGATTTATATTTGCCGTCGCCCAGGGCCAGCACAACCCGGTTGTTTTTCGCGGTGCGGATAACTGCATGACGTGGAACCGTGAGCACCATTTCGTCATTGCTGATTAAAAACACCACATTGGCAAACATATTGGGTTTAAGTTTTTTCTGGGTATTGGGCAAACGCAGGCGCACCTGGAGTGTGCGGGTAGCAGCGTTCATTACCGGATAGACATAATCTACCATTGCGTGAAATACCTGGTCGGGATACGTGTCCAGGGAAACCATGGCATGCTGACCAGACTGAATCTGGGCTGCTTGTCTTTCGGGCACTTCGGTGGTGAGCCAGACTTCATCCAGACTGGCAATTTCCATCAGGGTGATCCCCGGCTCGACGTAAAAGCCCGGGCGAACGTTAAGTTTGGCTACTATGCCCGACTGGGGGGCAGCAAACGCTACCTGTTGGCTTACCATACGATTACGGGTTACCGATTCTATGGTGCTTTCAGGTAACTGCAGTGCCACCAGTTTATCCCTTGCGGCTTTGATCAGCGTTTGGTTGTTGCGGTTAAGTGCGAGCAGATATTCTTCCTGAGCATTCACCAGCTCAGGCGAGTACAACCGGTAAAGCACTTCACCTTTTTGTACCATTTGCCCTTCGTTGTTTACGCCCAGGTATTCAATCCATCCTTTTACCCGGGGGTGAACATGAATGATATTGTCCTGATTAAAGCCAATTACCCCTAGTGCAGCAACCGATTCAGACAAAGATTCAAATTGCGCGCTGGCAGTGGTTACGCCGAGACTTTGCTCAATAACGGGAGAAATCGATACCGTACCGGGCGAGTCAGTTTGCTCGCTTGCATAAACCGGCACCAGGTCCATTCCCATGGGGGATTTTCCCGGACCATCCCGGCGGTAACTGCTGTCCATGGGCGCAACCCAATAGAGAATTTTGTTGGCATCGTCTGATTTACCCTGCGCATCATTCATGGATGAGTGCGCGGAGTTGTCTGAGTTCAGTAAACTACCGCCAACTACGCCAATTGCGATACCAACGAAAAGTAGGGTAATCAGTAATACCGGTTTAACCGAACCTGAAGAAGTGCTTATAGTCATACGTTACTCCTGTGTGGCCGTTCCGGAAATCGTTCCGGGAACCATTCCGGGAACCATTCCGGGAACCCGGGAAGAATAGTAATAGGCGATCTTTATACCCATTTTGGCCATCTCACCCTGAATCGATAATTGTTTAAGTTGCGCATCAAGCAATGCAATGTGGCTTTGTAATACCGCCAGAAAATCACCATTTGCGCTGGTATAGGCATTGAGTGCCGCGTCGTACTGTTGCTGTTGAAGCGGGATCAGCGAATCCCGGTAGCGTACGTAACGGCGATTCAGGCCGTCCCATTGCGCGGTCAATTGCTCAATGTCGCTAAGCTGCTGTTGTATCAACCAGCGTTTTTCAGTTTCAATACTTTCTGTTTGTTGCACCATCGCAGCGATTGCTGGCTGGTGATGAGCCTTGGTAAACAGTGGTACATCCACGCTAAGACCAACCGAAATAAAGTCGGCGCGCGAGCGATTTGCGGTATCGTCCTGGCGGTAGGAATAACCCGCATTCACTTCCCATTGCGGTTTTAGATTCTCAGCCACTTGCTGTTGTTTGAGGCGTTGAGTATCTATTTGCGTGTTTTTGAGCAGTACTGCGGGGTGTTGTTGTAACAGGAGCAAACGCTGCGAGTCTGGTACGTCTGTCTGTCCATACCACTGCATAGCCGACAACCACTGGCTGTCGGTGTCGGTAGGTGTTAAATGCGTGAGTTGCGGATGTACGGTTGCGGGTAGCCACAATGTCAACCGCGCAACGGCGGTCTGCTGACTGGTGAGCGAAGCATCCAGACGGTCTTCCAGGGCCAGCGCGAGTACATCTGAACTTAGCACGTCGTATTGTGACGGGCCCGACGAGGCTGCATAGCTATTTTGTATAGCATCTGACAACTGGGCGACCACCTGTTGCTGTGCGCGAATAAATTCTGCACTTTGGGCGGCAACCAGCCAGTCGGTCCAGGTTAGCTGAATATCGCGTTGCAATTCCAGCTCCCGATTTTGTCTGCGCAGCGGTTCTGCACTGGCAAGCGTAGCCATTTGCTGGCGTTGTAAAGCCACGCTGTCACCGCGCGGGAACATTTGGGATACGCCAACCCGAAGCTGTGTCATTCCCTCCTGGTTAAGGGCAAAGCCATCGGTAGGGACATTCAGTACGCCCAGCGAAAAGCGAGGATCGGGCATGCTGCTTACAGCGTCACGCTGCAAGGTAAGTGACTGTTCAGACTGGGTACTTTGTTGAAGTGTCAGGTCATGCCTGATCGCGTTGTCGATTAGCCAGTTAAGTGACGTGCTGGAAGGCTGTTCAGCCATTGCCGGGCAAGCCAGTAAACTCATTAGTAAGCCGCCCGTGGCAGCAAGTAACGCAGATTGTTTCATTGTAAAAACCTAAAACCGAATTGAACTAACGGTAATGTCTAAGGCACGTTATAACGGTAAGCGAGCACTAGACGTTAGCGGGTCGTGTAAAAGCGACTGCTGGTATACGTTGAGGTAATCAGGCGATAGGTGGGCGATACGGAGAATTGATTTCACCGCTGAATGGCTGCGGTGAAAGCTGCATTGCAGAGTAAAAAGCCACAACCGGACTGGTAAACAAATTCGATTCAGCAATATACACCGGTGACTGGCAAAGGTGCTTACAGGCACAACCGCCATTGTCGCAATCACTTTGCATCGCGCAGTTATGTGCAGTGTTTGAAGTAACAGTATCCGGTGAAGAGGACTCCGGACAGCAACTGTGTGAGTTGGTTGTTTGTGCGTTGTGATGAATGAAAGACGCATTACCAGCATCTGCTATTACATCTGGTGTTACATCAGACTTTGCCATTTTGACGTGTTGCGTTTGCATTTTGGGCGCAGCACTCACCATTGCATGCCCGGCGAAGGGTAGCAATGACACCGCCACAATCAAAAAATACCAAACTAAACGCTGCATGGTTGCCTTAATGTTTTACACTGCAAAGCAGTATACGTTAATAAGCTTTGCTGGCACAAGATGCTTGTGCCAGCTGTGACGGGTTTAGCTTGTGGCTAGTGAGCCGCCGCATAGGTTTCTACCTGAGACCATACGCGAAGCAGGTTTTCGCCCAGCAATTTGGCAATACTTGCTTCGTCGTAGCCGCGGTCGAGTAACCCCTGTACCAGAGACGGGTAAGAGGCGACATCCTTTAATCCAATCGGCAGGGAGTCACCCACGCCATCGTAGTCTGAACCAATCCCAACGTGATCGATGCCTATCAGTTTTACCACGTGATCAATGTGATCCAATACATCTGCTAACGTGGAGTAGGGGTAGGGGTTTTCGCGGCTGTACTGGTCGGCAAAGTTTTTTACCTGTTCACTGTCTTCGCCAAACTCTTTTACCAGCGCATTGCGCTGTTTGGTGCGATTGTCACTCCACAGGCGGGCTTCACGGGTAACAAAGCCAGAACCAAAGTTAATCATTACCACACCGCCGTTTTCGCCCAGTTTAACCAGCATTTCGTCGGTCATGTTGCGTTCAAAGCCTGGTGTAAAGCTGCGCAGTGAGGAGTGGGAGGCAATTACGGGTGTATTGGTTAATTCAATCACCTGATAAAATGCGTCGTCGGAGACATGAGAAATATCGATCAGCATACCGATGTTATTCATTTCGGTAACCAATTGCTTACCAAACGGACTCAGGCCCTTCCATTTTCGGCGAATGTCATAAGATGAATCACTGATATGGTTAGCAAGGGAGTGCGCCAGCGTGATGTATCGTACGCCGCGATTGTAGAAAATCTCCAGGTTGGCCAGATCGCCCTGAATGGGCGAGCCGTTTTCCATTCCCATGGGCAACGAAATCAGGCCTTTGGCAAATTGTTCCCGCACATCGGCAACACTGGTGGCAATAGCAAATTTGTCTGGCGCACGGGCCACTATGGCTTCAACCGAATCAATTAACAGGTGAGCCAGTTGAGTGGACTCAGCAGAATCATCCAGGCTGGCTGGTACATAAATCGACATAAACGGCGCGTTTAACCCGCCAGAAACGGCTCTCGGGTAATCGAAATCGCCATCGGCAGTGGCCTGGGTAACGTCTACCCATTTGTCGTGTACGCGGTAAGGCACATCAATATGGCCGTCCACAATAATATGCTTTTTAGCGATTTGTTGAGCAACGGACAATCCTTTATAGGCGTCGATTTCATTAGACGTGGACTGGCAACCGGTTAACAGGCTTAATGCTGTTAGTGTGCCAACCATCAACACATGTTTCATGGTACAGGTTCCCTATTGTTTTATTGTTGTGCAGTTAAATGGCGTTCCAGAAATTCAGCCAACGCCCGATAGAAGGTAACACGATTTTCCAATTTACTCACACTATGACCTTCATCGGGAAAACGTAAATAGGTGACGGGCAAACCTTTGTCGCGTAGCACTTTTACCATGCGATCAGATTCGGTTACCGGGTCACGGGGATCGTTTACGCCATGTTCAAAAAACATCGGGGCCTGAATGCGGTGTACTGTGTTAATAGGGGAGTTTTCAGCATAAAACGCCTGCCATTTGGGCTCGCGAATGTCGCCATACTCTATGCGATCAGAGGCTTTCAATCCGGGAGACGCTTCCTCGAGTGCCCGCACCCAGTCTGATACACCTACAAATGACGCGCCCGCTTTGAATGCGTCAGGATACAACCCCATTACGGCGTTCACCATGTAACCGCCATACGAACCACCCATCACCGCGCTGTTTTCAACGTCTATTCGCGGATCGCCTTTTAAATAGGCTAGTGCATCAACCAGATCCCGCACGCTGTGCAGGCGCTTTTCCTGATTATCGAGGCGGGCATAGGTTTTGCCAAAACCGGTGGAGCCCCGCACATTTATATCCAGCACGGCAATGCCTTTTCCAACCAGATACTGCGTGAGGGGTTGCCACGAGGGTTTCGCCTGAGCGGTTGGTCCGCCGTGCACATCCACAACTAACGGGACTTTGTTAAGCATGCCTTTCGGTAAATACAGTAAACCGTGCAGCGTAATGCCGTCCCTTGCAGGGAATTCAATTGCCTGTGGTGTAATCAGTTGTTCGGAGTCAATACCGGCCATGGTAGCGCTGACTAACAGTCTGGCTCGCTCTCCGGTGAGATTGGTAACAAACACATTTGCCGGTGAAGTTGGACTGCTGATTTCCACCGCAACCACATCAGAACTGTTGGCACAGCTAACCTGATAAACGCCGTCGGGCAAAGCAATTTTTCGAAGTCCTGAGCCATTCAACCGGCTGGTGTACAAGGTGTCAAAACCCTGATTGTTTTCGGTCCAAACCAGACTGGACTGATTGTGGCAAACTAGCAGGTTGTCCAGGTCGAATTCGCTTTGGTGACGGAGTCGGGTTGTTTCGGTTTCAGTATTGTACTCATACAAGGCGGTCATTTCGCGGTCCAGATTCGACAGGAAATACAGCGTTTTGCCATCGCTACTCCAGTGGAAATTGCTGAAAGCGGCTGCCACAGCGGGGGTATATAATGGAGTAAGGGTGCCAGTATGAATATCGAGCAGAAACACATCCTGTGCATCTTCTCCTCGGGTTTCGGTAACGACGACATTGCTGCTATTGGGTTGCCAAGCATGAGGGAAGAAACCAAACTCGGCCTGATACACCATGGTAGATTTGCCGGTGTTGATATTGTGTTCATAAATATCAAAGTCGCGGCCATTGCGTTCGGTAGAAGCATAAGTAAATCGCGTACCATCGTGATTAAACTCACCGAAGCGCCGAAATGCATTACTGTGAGACAGCAACAAGGATTCGCTAAGACCATTGGTGCGAATACTGTAAAATGCCTCCCGCTCATTGCCATCGTTATCCGCGCCGTAGATCAATTGTGAGCCATCCGGATGCCAGCGGAAAAATGAAATACCATTACCAAAGGTTAACTGAGTGGCCTGCCCACCCTGAACAGATTGCACCCATAGCTGCCGCTCGCCGGTAGCTGTGCTGATAAAGGCAAGTTGAGTGCCTTGTGGATTGATAGCTGCCTGACTTACCCCTCGCGAGAGTAAGTAGCGACTAATATCCACTGGCTGTTCGCCCGCCAGACCTATGTTCAGGGCTGACGAACCAGGCGTATCCTGCGGGTAAGGCCAGTCTGAAGCGGAAGTGTCGCTGGCGGCAGAATGTCCGGCAAGAAATAAACTGGCGCATAGACCGATAATAATACGCTGGCGTAAAAGTGTCATAGTTACCTGCTACCCTGAGAATGATTACTTAAATGCGAATTGGTATTACACCAAGGTATACCAAGCGTTTGGTTCTTTGTGCTTTTTTTCGGTTAATCGACAAAATTGTCTGTCGAGTGAATTCCAGGCTGTAAGAGGGTGGCTTTACGGCTGACGTGAAATACGCCATACTGCCCGCCGACTGGTTGGGATCATAGGGCAAAAAAGCCCGGAACTGTTTCGGCTAAAAAGCGTCGAAACTCACTGTGATTGCATTGGCATGGATCACGACTGACGGTTTGTCGATGACTACAACCACCCCATTATGGATAGAGAGTTGCCCTGTTTAAGGCAGTGTGGCAACGAAGCAAATAACAATTGAGATAGTACTTATGGCAATGAATTTTGTACCGCTGGATAAAAACAAACATAAAGACATTAAAGTTGCAGTAGATCCGGCTTTCCCATTTGCAAAAAACACCCACCTGGCCGCAGCGTCAATCCGTGAATTCGCCCAATTGGCAAGCGCTATGCCGCTGGTATTCATTCAGGATCCTAAAACTCAGAATCACCACGTGGTAGCGATGCTGGGTATGGAGCCAGGTCAAAACCTGTTCCTGACTGAAGGTAAGTGGAACGCTCCACACATTCCAATGAACATTGTACGCTACCCGTTTGACGTGCGTCCTGACGGCGAAAAGCTGGGCGTGTACATCGATGAGAACAGCGAGCAAATTAAAGACGCAGGTCAACCGTTGTTCAAAGAAAACGGCGAGCCAAGTGAATTCCTGAACAGCCGTCAACAACTGCTGGTGGATCTGGCTAACAGCGAAATGCTAACGCAGCAGTTCGTGAAGAAAGTAGTAGATCTGGGCTTGCTGGATGATGTGCAGTTGCGTTTGCAATACGTAAGCGGCCAGGGCCGTAACGTAGGCGGCATGATGACCATCAACGAGAAAAAACTGATGGAACTGTCTGACGAGCAGGTACTGGAACTGCACAAAGCGGGTTTCCTGGGCGCCATGTATGCCGTAATGATGTCGCTGGGTCAGTTAAACCGCTTGATCGAACTGTCTAACAAAACTGACAACCCAATTCGCTCTATGCAAATGGGCCCGGCTAAGAAAGAAGAACAGCCGGCTCCAGCTGCTCAGTAAGCACTTACTTATTATTCGAGAAGCGGGTGAAAGCCCGCTTTTTTTATTTTAACTCTTGGAATGCTGCGCACATCATGTCGATTTTATTGTCTGAATGCCTTGTTAAACTTGCCCCGGCTTATCATTTTGCTTTGTCGTCATTCCAGCTTTCTGAAGGACAACACCTCGTGATCACCGGCTTCAATGGCAGTGGAAAATCCTCGCTGGCTGCGGTGATGGCGGGTGCAGGAGAATTACTTTCAGGCATCCGTGAGACACCTGCCCGATTAGGATGGGTTAGTGTGGCGCAGCAACGGGCGATTATTGAAGCTGAGCGTAAAAAGGACGACGCTGATATTCTTGATGTGGTGCCAACACCCAGTAGTGCACTGCAAATCGCCTTGCAGCACAACCCACAGCCAACCGCAGCACAGTTGCAAACCCTTGAGTACCTGGCTGACATGCTGGGTATTACGCCATTATTAGCGCGGGCATTTTTGTCGCTGTCTACCGGTGAAACCCGCAAGGTGTTGTTATTACAACAACTACTGAGCGAACCCAAATGGTTGGTGTTAGACGAGCCCTTCGACGGATTGGACGTGGAATCCGTGGCAAAGTTAACAGACTACCTGAATACACTTGCCCACCACTGTACGCTCATTATGGTAATCAATCGGTTAAGTGAATTGCCAGACTGGGCAGGCAAGCTGGTGTTCATGGAAAACAATCAGATTGGCTGGCAATCCCAGGGCGAAAGCATCACCGACGCCGACCGCCAGCACCTTGCCCAAATACTCCACATTCAGCATCAGGTAAGTACATTGCCCCCTGCAGACACTGAACATCGGGCGCCAACGTTGTCGAATAAACATACCCCCTTGGTAAAACTGGTGAATGGTAATGTAGCCTGGGGAGATAACACGGTATTTGCGCAATTAAACTGGGAGATTTACCCCGGCCAACACTGGCAAATCAGTGGGCCAAATGGTTCGGGAAAAACCTGTTTACTCACCCTGATCACGGGGGATAACCCACTTTGTTACAGCAATGACCTGATGGTATTCGGTTACCAGCGTGGCAGTGGAGAAAGTATTTGGGATATCAAACAACACCTTGGAATAGTGTCAAACAGTCTGCATTTGCAGTACCGGGTAAATTGTTCACTGCTGGATGTGATTTTATCTGGCTACTACGACAGCATTGGCTTGTATCAGCAACCAACACTGGCTCAGCGCAAGCTGGCGACGGCGTGGTTGGAACTGATTAATATGGTGTCACTGGCAAAAACGCCATTTCAGTCGTTATCGTTTGGTGATCAGCGATTGGCACTCATTGTGCGCGCCATGGTAAAGCACCCGAGCCTGCTCATACTGGATGAGCCGTGCAACGGTTTAGATGATGCCAACCGGCTTAAAATTCTGGCTATGGTGAATTTGCTCGCTCGTCAGGGCGATACCACCCTGCTGTATGTGAATCATCACAGCGAGGATCGTATCGACGCCATTAAACACTGCCTTGATATGCGGGATTACGCAACAAAATAGCCGCGCTATCCGATCGGATCGAAGCAATAATGCGATCTGTGCGATCCCCGGATTGCTTGCATTTGCTGCCAATTCCTCGCGAATTGGTATAAGCCCGCGAAATTATTTTAAGTCAATTGAGCCTCCTGCAAAAAGCCTGCCTCAACGCAGGCTTTTCTATTTTCTTACTTGTTATCAGCCACTTCGGCTGTGGCCCTTAATATTCAAAAATTGGATGTCGGAATCACGCTCATATTCGGGGTCTTTTTTGCTTGACAGTGGGAAGGATTGATACCTAAACTGTCAATTGTGGGTAAAAGTGGTAAATAGTGGATCCTATAATCAAGGTTTTGCAGATCGGATCTCAAAAACAAGAACAACAAGATCAAAATAAAAAAGGCTAGGGGAATGTTCCGCGGCGCTAATGCAATCAATCTGGATACAAAAGGGAGACTGGCCATACCTACGAAGTATCGACAGTCTCTTTTGGATGATTGCAACGGACAGCTGGTCTGCACTATTGACACACAACAAAGCTGTTTACTGCTTTACCCACTTCCCGAATGGGAAGAAATTGAACTAAAACTGAGTAAGTTTTCGAGCATGATCCCGTCTGAACGACGCATGCAGCGATTACTGCTGGGTTATGCAACAGAATGCGAAATGGATAAAAGCGGCCGCGTCTTGCTGTCGTTGCCATTGCGCAAACACGCCGCACTCGATAAAGAAGTGATGTTGGTGGGTCAACTCAATAAGCTTGAAATTTGGGATGCTGAAATCTGGGCAACGCAAATTGATGCTGATATGGAAGTGGAACGTTCAGGTGGATTTGAACTGACCGAGCGACTACAGGACTTCTCTCTATGAGCGACAGCTTCAAACACACGTCGGTACTACTACAGGAATGTCTCGATGGTCTGGCGATCAAGCCTGATGGGATCTACATTGATGCCACATTTGGTCGTGGCGGCCATTCCGGTGAAATTTTATCTCAGTTGGGCGAAAACGGCCGCCTGATTGCTTTTGATCGCGATCCTCAGGCTATTGAAGCAGCCCAGCGTTTTGCTGATGACAAGCGTTTTACCATTGTTCATTCTGCGTTTGGCGATATGGCTAACGTTATTGAAGGGATGTCGTTAACGGGGCAAATCGACGGTGTGCTGATGGATTTAGGCGTATCTTCACCGCAATTAGACGATGCCGAGCGAGGCTTCAGTTTCCTGCGCGATGGTCCGTTAGACATGCGCATGGATACCAGTCGTGGCCTGAGTGCTGCTGAATGGCTTGCAGAAGCTGATGAGCAGGATATTACACAGGTTATTAAGGAATTTGGCGAAGAGAAATTTGGTAAGCGTATTGCCTATGCCATCGTGAACGAGCGCAAGGTAAAGCCTATTACCCGTACCACTGAGCTGGTGAAGATCATCGAGCAAGCCATGCCAGTGAAAGACAAATTCAAACACCCGGCCACCCGCACTTTCCAGGGCATCCGTATTTACATTAATGCCGAACTGGAACAATTACGCGTGGGTTTGAAAGCCGCTACCGCCATACTGAAGCCTCAGGGTCGCTTGGCGGTGATTTCGTTTCACTCGCTGGAAGATCGCCTGGTAAAGCGATTTATGAAGGAACAAAGCAAAGGTAAAGCCGTTCCACACGGCTTGCCATTAACCCAACGGGAGATCGATGCAGATAAAGTATTGACGTTGATAGGCAAGGCTATCAAGCCTGGCGATGATGAGCTGGCGGTTAACGTCCGGTCCCGAAGTGCGGTACTCAGGGTGGCGGAAAAACGATGACAAGCTCAACGACGAACTTTAATTTACTGCTCATCCTGGTTACCGAATTGACCCGCCATAAAGTGCGGGTTTTGTTGTTTATAGCGGTCATTGCAAGTGCGCTGGCGGTGATCCTGAGCAGTCACCATAATCGTCAGCAAAACATCGCATTAGAACAGCTGATGCGCGAGAAGGACGACCTGGATGTAGAGTGGCGGAATCTGGTATTAGAACAGCGTGCGCTCACCGAACACAACCGCATTGAGGCGTTGGTAGAGAAGCATCTGGATATGCAGCGCCCTGGTGCAGAAGACGAAGTAGTGGTGCGTATAAAATGACTACCATTACCTTAAAAGCCAGTAAGTCAAAGACCAGCGGCGCAAAAATGAATAACCGGCCGGGCCCAATGCAATGGCGCTTCCTGGTGGTACTGGGCGTTATCATTCTGGTGTTTTTGGTATTGGCCATGCGGGCCGCGTTTATTCAGGTAATCGAGCCTGACGATTTGATCCAGCAGGGTGACAGCCGAACGTTGCGTACCCGCAACATGCCAACTTATCGCGGTTTGATTACCGACCGCAATGGCGTGGAACTCGCTGTTAGCGTACCGGTACGTGCAATTTACGCCGATCCCAAAGTCATTCACGATGCCAATGCGCTTAACCAGACCCGTCGCTGGCTTGCTCTGGCAGAAGTCATTGGGCAGGACGTAGATGAGCTGGTTAGCAAAGTAGACAATCCTCAGCGACGCTTTGTATACCTGCAACGTCAGGTTTCCCCCGCTATGGCCGACTATGTAGAGCAACTTGATATTCCGGGCGTCTATTTGCGCAAAGAATCTCGCCGTTATTATCCAACCGGTGAAGTAGGTGCACAGCTCATTGGCATTACCAACGTAGATGATCAGGGTATTGAAGGGCTGGAACGGTTATATGACGACTGGTTAACCGGATCGCCTGGTAGTCGTAAGATTCGACGCGATGCGAAAGGCCGCCAGGTAGAAGTACTTGAAAGCACAGACGGCGAAGCCGCTGGCAACCTGGCGCTTACTATTGACCAGCGCATTCAGGCACTGGCCTATAAGCAAATTAAAGAAGCTATGTTGTATTACCAGGCCAGTTCAGCGTCGGCCATCGTGGTAGATGTGCACAGTGGCGATATTCTGGCTATGGTGAATGCTCCGTCATTCAACCCTAATGATCGCAGTGATATTTCTCCCCATCGTATGCGCAACCGCGTGATCACCGACGCGTTCGAGCCGGGAAGCTCGCTAAAGCCGCTGGCAGTGTTAAGTGCATTGGAATTTGGCGTGGTAAAACCTAACGATATCGTAGACACCTCGCCAGGCTGGATGCGCCTTGGGGGGAGTCTGGTTAAGGACGTTCGCAATTACGGCAAGCTCAGCCTAGCCGAAATAATTCAGCATTCCAGTAACATGGGTACGTCAAAACTGGCTTTGTCGGTACCCAAACAGTTCCTGCTGGATACGTATTACAACATGGGTCTGATGTCGGATACCGGCGTAAATATGCCGGGTGAAAGTACGGGCATATTCCACGAGCGCAATCGCTGGTCGGAATTTGAGTTGGCTACGTTGTCGTTTGGCTATGGGATATCGGTGACTACCGCGCAACTGGCGAGAATGTACGCTACTATTGCCGCCGGTGGTATAAAGCGCCCGTTAAATATTGTACGCGACACTGAGTCTTCGGCGTATAAACCTGCAGAAGAACGCGTGATCAGCGAAAGCAATGCTAAGGCCATTCTGGCCATGATGGAAACCGTTACCCAGGATGACGGTTCAGGGGTGAAAGCGCGCATTCCCGGTTATCGGGTAGGCGGTAAAACAGGTACCAGTCGAAAGGCAGTCGCGGGTGGTTACGGCGAAGAATATGTCAATATTTTTGCCGGCGTTGCGCCAATCACTAACCCACAGCTTGTCACAGTGGTGCTGATTAATGAACCGGGTGGCGATTTGTATCATGCGGGTGACACCGCCGCACCGGTGTTTTCGGAAATAATGGGTGGCGCATTACAATTGCTCAATATTGCGCCGGATGACAGACAAATGAGTGCCACGCAGGTAATTGAGAGGGTGTCTCATGGTGGTTAGTGCTTTTACCCAAAGTCTGCATGCATTGATGTTGAAGTTCGGTGTGAATGCCCCGGATATTCGCGTTCAGGGTTTAACGCTGGACAGCCGTGATGTCACACCAAAAATGGTGTTTGTGGCAGTTAAAGGGCATCAGCAGGATGGACGTGATTTCATTCCTCAGGCTATCAGTTTGGGGGCCAGGGCCATTCTTGCTGAAGCGGATGACGCCAGCGAGCATGGCCACATCACTATGCGTGAACACACAGTTATCATGCATTTTTGGGGATTAAGAACACTGCTGTCTGCATTGGCTGCTGCGTTTTATGATTATCCAGCCAATAAACTTGCCACTATTGGTGTTACCGGCACCAATGGCAAAACCTCTGTGGTGCAATTAATTACCCAAATGAAGCATCGGTTGGGTCACCGCGCCGCGTCGATTGGTACGCTAGGCAGTGGTATCTACCGCGATGAGGCTTCCTATGCGCCGGCCAGTAATGGCAATACCACTCCCGACGCAATTTATATGCAGTATCTGCTAGCCGAATTTGTGCAACAGGAAGTACAGCAAGTTGCCTACGAAGTGTCCTCCCATGCATTGGTTCAGGATCGCCTGAAGCAAGTAAAAACCGACATCGGCGTGTTTACAAATCTTACCCGCGATCACCTTGATTATCACGGCACAATGGATGCTTATGCTGAAGCCAAACGCGCATTACTCAATCTGCCAGGCATGCGTCGGATTGTGCTTAATCAGGCTGATCCGGCGAGTGAAGCATGGCAGAAAGCGGCGGCTGATCGCATTGAGGTTGTGTGGACCAATGTGTTGGCAGAAGTACCGCAGAATTTGCCCGAACAGCGCTATTGTTTTGCCACAAATGTGCAATACCATGCCAATGGATGTCAGTTCAGACTCGCGAGTTCGTGGGGGACAACTGTGGTGCAGGTAGCGTTATTAGGCGCATTTAACATCGCTAATCTGATGAGTGCAACGGCCGCTTTGTTATGTCAGGGAGAGCGTTTCGCCAATGTGGTTAGTGCACTGGAACAAGTGCATGCGGTACCCGGTCGACTAGAGGTGTTTGAGTTTGCGAATAACGCCAATGTGGTAGTGGACTACGCCCATACACCCGATGCGTTGGAAAAAGCCTTGTCGGCACTACGCAGTCACACCAAGGGTAAAGTGTGGTGTGTATTTGGTTGTGGTGGCGACCGTGACAAAGGAAAACGGCCACTCATGGCTCAGGCCGCTGAGGCAGGCGCAGATCACCTAGTGATCACAACAGACAACAGTCGCTCTGAGCAGGCGCAAGCCATTGCCAACGACATCAAGGCCGGACTCACTCAGCCTGATTTGGCAATGGATATTCCCGATCGCGAGCAGGCCATTCGCTATTGTCTGACACATGCCGACAAAGACGACTTAATTCTGGCCGCCGGTAAAGGGCATGAAGATTATCAAATTATTGGTAAGCAGCGAATTAACTATAACGAACGGGCAGTGATCGCCCGTTTGCAGCAGGAGTGCAGCAAATGATAAACACAACGCTGGCATGGATTGCACAACAGATCCAGGGAAGACTGGAAGGTAACGATATTACAGTAAGTGCTGTGAGCACTGACACCCGGCAGTTGAACCAGGGCGACGTGTATCTGGCATTAAAGGGCGACAATTTTGATGGACACGCCTTTGCTGAGGCCGCTGTAAACGCGGGGGCAAGTGCCATCATCGCCAGTACACCAATTGCTGCCGGGCTTGCTGCGCAGGTACCGGTAATTTATGTAGACGATACCAAAACCGCATTGGGTGAGTTAGGCGCAGCGGTGAAGGCAGCTGTTCAGCCAAAAACTATCGGAATAACCGGCAGTAGCGGTAAAACTACAGTAAAAGAAATGTGTGCGGCAATCTTGGCACAGCGCGGAAACGTGTTGGCAACCGCCGGCAACTTCAATAACGACATTGGTGTACCTCTGACTTTATTGCGTCTTACTCCAGAGCACGAATACGCGGTAATTGAAATGGGTGCGAATCACCTGGGTGAGATTGCGTATACCACTAATCTGGTAAAACCGGATGTGGCCACTATTGTTAATGCGGCCGCAGCGCATTTGGAAGGCTTTGGCAGTTTGCTTGGCGTAGCGCGAGCTAAAAGTGAAATTTTTAAAGGGTTAGGGGATAACGGCCTGGCCATTGTTAACCGCGATAGCCAGTTTGCAGAATTTTGGTTGGGTAAACTCAAGTATCAGCCAGTGCAAACCTTTGCGCCAGATTCAGCCAGTACAGAAGCCGATTACTATGCGTCAGATATCACCATTGATTTAAATGGTTGTGCTGAATTTGTTATGCATACGCCAAAAGGCACGGCAGAAGTGCGTTTGTCGGTACCCGGTATGCATAACGTCGGCAATGCGTTGGTCTCCGCTGCGCTGACACTGGCGGTAGGCGCAACACTCGAAGACGTGAAATTTGGCTTGCTGGCAATGAAAACGGTAGGCGGTCGCCTCAAAGTGGTGCCACTTACCGACCAGGTGCGTTTACTGGATGATACTTACAATGCGAACGTGGGCTCGGTAAAAGCCGCAATTGATACGCTGGCCAGCTTTGCCGGTAAGCGGGTACTGGTGCTGGGTGACATGGCTGAACTGGGTGAGCAGTCCCGTTACTACCATGAACAGGTAGGCGAATACGCCATGCAACGCGGTGTGGATTGTCTGTATACCGTTGGCGTACTGAGCCAAAGTGCCACCACGGCTTTCGGACAAGGGGCCTTTCACTTTAGCGACAAGCCCGCGCTGATTGAGGCGATCGTGAATGATTTGGGTAATGAGCAACGCGACCTGACTATTCTGGTGAAAGGATCGCGCAGCGCCAGAATGGAACAGGTAATTACAGCACTGGAGGAATCCCCATTGGGAAAGCTTAATCGTCGGCGGGAGAAAATTGCATGTTGATCTGGCTCGCCGACTGGCTAACGCAGTTTGAGACTGGGTTTAACGTATTTTCGTATCTAACTATGCGTGCAATTCTGAGCACACTAACGGCTCTGCTGATTGCCATATTAATTGGTCCGAAGATGATTCGCTGGCTGCAAATGATGCAGATTGGCCAAACGGTTCGCAACGATGGCCCGCAATCGCATTTGTCTAAAGCGGGCACACCAACCATGGGCGGCTTGTTAATACTTGCGGCTATAGTAACAAGCGTACTGTTATGGGCAGATCTGAGTAACCGCTACGTGTTGGTTACGCTGTTTGTGGTGGTTACTTTCGGCATTGTGGGATTTGTTGACGATTACCGTAAGGTGATCCGCAAGGATTCCAAAGGCCTGATTGCACGCTGGAAATACTTCTGGCAGTCGGCCATTGCGTTGTGTGTTGCATTTTACCTGTACAGCAGCGCACAGCAAATGGAAGAAACAGCCTTGTTGGTTCCTTTCTTCAAAGATGTGCTACCGCAGTTGGGTATTTTCTATATTGCGATTGTGTATTTCGCGTTAGTAGGCACCAGCAATGCGGTAAATTTAACCGATGGTCTGGATGGTCTGGCGATTGTGCCTACCATTCTGGTAGCCGGCGCGTTTGCGATTTTTGCGTACGTTACGGGTAACGTGAATTTTTCAGCGTATCTGAATATTCCCTACATACCGCTTACCAGTGAACTGGTGATTGTGTGCACGGCTATAGTTGGTGCTGGCCTGGGCTTTTTATGGTTTAACACCTATCCGGCCATGGTATTTATGGGCGATGTAGGCTCACTGGCGCTAGGCGGTACGCTTGGCATACTTGCAGTGTTAGTCAGACAGGAAATTGTACTGATTATCATGGGGGGCGTATTTGTTATCGAAACACTCTCGGTGATCATGCAAGTGGGGTCGTACAAGTTGCGTGGGCAACGCATTTTCAGAATGGCGCCTATCCACCATCACTACGAATTAAAAGGCTGGCCGGAACCACGCGTTATAGTGCGCTTTTGGATCATTTCTCTGATTCTGGTTCTGATTGGTCTGGCAACATTAAAGCTACGCTAATGAATAACTTACTGAATAACGCTACACATTTTGTTGTTGCAGGCTCCGGGCTATCGGGGCTGTCCTGCGTGCGTTATTTACTGGATCAGGGAAAGCAGGTGAAGCTGTGGGATACCCGCCCGCATGCCCATATACCCGACACGCTCACTATTGATGTTGTATGCGGTGAATTGCCGGATAATTATTGGCAGGGAATGGAAGTACTGGTGGTGAGTCCCGGTATTTCACCCGCGCTACCTGCCATTCAGAACGCGGCGGCCAGCGGTGTACAAGTGGTTGGTGATATCGAACTCTTTGCCCAGGCTGTGCAATGCCCGGTGATAGGCATTACCGGCTCAAACGGCAAAACCACTGTTACACTGCTAACTACGCATATTCTTCAACAACTGGGTATCAATGCCATTGCGGCTGGTAACGTGGGTTTGCCCGCGCTTGACGCATTGTCGCTCAAGCCTGAGGTTGCTGTTCTGGAATTATCGAGTTTTCAGTTGGAAACCACCGTATCACTTAATCTGCACGCTGCTACTTTACTTAACGTATCTGCCGATCATCTGGATCGCCATGGTACGTTAGATGCCTACCGGGCTGCCAAGCAACGGATATTTTTTCACGCCCGGTGCGCTGCCGTAAACCGTGATGACAACGAAACCCTGCCTACGGATTCGGCTATACCCGTTATTCAAACGGGTTTAACTGAATGCAGCACCGGTTTTGGCTGGCGAGGTGAAACACAGACTATTCTGTACAACGGTCAGCCGATACTTCGTATGGTCGACACTCAACTTGTTGGGTTGCACAATGCGCTAAACATTCAGGCATCGCTGGCGTTAGTGTCGGTATTAAATGTGGATGTTGAGCAGGCAGCTCAGGCAGTAAAAACGTTCAAACCTGCTCCGCATCGCTGTGCAAAAATCGCGGTGAAAGGCGGGGTTACCTATATCGACGATTCAAAAGCGACCAATATAGGCGCAACGGAAGCAGCACTGATTGGCCTGGGTCCGACACTGGCCGGCCGGTTAATACTCATTGCCGGAGGCGACGCCAAAGGTGCTGATTTAACCGCGCTTAAGCCGTTATTCGATAAACACGTGAATGCGGTAATCGCAATGGGGCGCGACGGTAAAGTGCTCAGCGACATTGCTGCAAACGGACATTACGTTGCTACCATGCCAGAGGCCGTTGCGCTGGCCGCATCGATGGCACAGCCGGGGGATACTGTTCTGCTTTCACCTGCGTGTGCCAGCCTTGATATGTTTAAAAACTATCAGCACCGGGCCGAAGTATTTGCTAACGCAATTCAGGAGCTGCCAGCATGAACGCCGTGACCAGCCAGCTAGCTTCGCTGTTTTCTGCCCGTCACGATCAACCCGTGCACAGTGAGCCGGTATTCGACGGCAGCATTGTGCTGGTTGCGTTTGCGCTGATGGCAATTGGCCTGGTCATTGTGTGTTCCGCATCCATGCCGATTGCTGACAGGATCCATGACAACCCGTTTTACTTCGCCATTCGACACGGTATTTATTTAATTGCTGCCATTATTGCCGCGATGGTGGTAGTGCAACTGCCCATGCAGTTTTGGCGTGTTGCTAATCCCTATATGTTGTTATTGGCGATCGGTTTGCTGGTTGCCGTATTACTGATCGGTCGCAACGTAAATGGCTCTACCCGTTGGCTTGCAATTGGCCCAATTACTATTCAGGCTGCAGAACCAGCCAAACTGTTCTTTTTCTGTTATCTGGCTGGCTATCTGGTGCGACGCTACGACGAAGTAACTGAAAATCTGAAAGGCTTTATTAAGCCTCTGGTCGTGTTCTTCATTCTGGCATTGTTGCTATTGGCCCAGCCAGATCTGGGTACCGTGGTTGTCATGCTTGCAACCACTATTGGATTGCTTTTTTTGGCCGGTGCCAGGTTATGGCAGTTTTTCGCACTCATGTTTGTAGGCATTCTGGCCGTTGTCGCGTTGATCGTGTTCGAGGAATACCGTTTAAGGCGGGTAACGTCATTTCTTGATCCCTGGGCCGACCCATTTGGCAGCGGCTACCAGCTTACACAATCCTTAATGGCCTATGGCAGGGGTAACTGGTTTGGACAGGGATTAGGCAACAGCTTACAGAAGCTCGAATTCTTACCCGAAGCTCACACCGACTTCGTTATGGCTATCCTGGCAGAAGAGCTGGGCTTTGTTGGCGTAATGATGGTATTGATGCTGATGTTATGGCTGGTACTGCGAGCGTTGCAAATTGGCAACAAAGCACTCGCCAGCGACCGCCCTTTTGATGGCTTCATGGCGTATTCGATTGGTATTTGGTTCAGCTTTCAGACGGCTGTCAACATTGGCGCCAGTGCCGGTATTCTGCCTACCAAAGGCTTAACCTTGCCATTGGTCAGTTATGGTGGTTCAAGTCTTATTGTAATGGCGGTTGCCGTGTCATTGTTGTTGCGCATTGATTTTGAATTGCGCGTATCGGGTGTTCAAGCGCTCACCAAAGGCGTTAAAGCCGACACTAAACGGGAAGCAAGGCGCAGTAAAAAGCAAGAAGCCAAAGCCAAAGTAAAACAAGCGATGCAAAGTGCTGAGGATATGGCAGAAGACGCCAGCTTACTCGATGATGAGGAGACGCAGCATGGCTAAGCGTTGTCTTATCATGGCAGGCGGCACCGGAGGACACGTGTTTCCGGGGATCGCAGTGGCTGATACCCTGGTAAAACGCGGGTGGCATATCGACTGGCTGGGTACGGCTGAACGCATGGAAGCCCAGGTAGTGCCTCAGCATGGATATCCTATTCACTTTATTCCGGTTAAGGGCTTGCGCGGAAAAGGTATTCAGGCCCGGGTAACTGGCCTATGGGCACTGCTAAAATCACTGATTGCCGCACGTAAGCTGGTTAAGTCAATCAAGCCTGATGTTGTTCTGGGCATGGGCGGTTACGCCAGTGGACCAGGTGGACTCGCTGCCTGGAGCCTTGGTATCCCGGTGGTGGTTCACGAGCAAAATGCCGTGCCTGGCATGACTAACCGACTACTTGCTAGAGTGGCAAAGCGCATTATGCTGGGATTTGAATCGGCCAAAATTCACTTTGGTAAACAGCAGAAAAAATGTGTGAACGCGGGGAATCCGGTTCGCTCTACCATTCTTACCTTGCAGGCTAAGGCAACGTCACAGTTGCCATTGAATATGCTGGTGGTGGGCGGCAGCCTTGGCGCACGTCCTCTGAACGAACAGATCCCGGAATTATGCAAAAATTTATCGGGATTGAATATCTGGCATCAAAGTGGCAAGGGTAATGCCGATGCTGTTACGCAGGCTTACGGTAAGACCACCGTCAGAGTGACAGAATTTATTGATGACATGGCAGAAGCCTATCAATGGGCTGATTTTATTGTGTGCCGGGCCGGCGCGCTCACCGTTGCCGAAGTCGCAGCAGCGGGAAAGGCAGCCATTTTTATACCACTGCCGCATGCGGTGGACGACCACCAAACGCAAAATGCCCGCTCGCTGGCAGACAATCACGCGGCAGCGTTGGTGCCTCAGGCAAAACTGAGTGAATTGCTGCCCGGTTTAATTCAAAGCTGGATCGATGATCCACAGCAGTGCAGTCTGATTGCGCATAAGGCGAAACAGTTTGCACCGCATAACGCAGCGGGCCTGGTGGCTGACGCTTGCGAACACGTTGTAATTGGAGAGTAGTACATGGTTTTACAAACACCTTTTCAAAGCCCGCAGATGCGCAAAGTTACGCGTATCTTTTTTGTGGGTATTGGCGGTGCCGGCATGGGCGGCATTGCTGAGGTGTTATTGAATGAAGGTTATCAGGTAGCCGGTTCCGACATTCAGGCTGGCGCAATGACCCAGCGCCTGTCGGCACTGGGGGCGTGCATTGCCATTGGTCACAAGGCCGAAAATGTGGAAGGAGCCAACGTTGTAGTGGTGTCCAGTGCGATCAATGAATCCAATCCTGAAATACAGTATGCCCGTCAACAGCGCATTCCCATTATCCGGCGCGCAGAAATGCTGGCGGAGTTAATGCGTTTTCGCCACGGCATTGCGGTAGCGGGTACACACGGTAAAACAACCACCACCAGTCTGATAGCCACTATTTTTGCAGAAGCAGAGACTGATCCTACTTTTGTGATTGGTGGATTACTCAACAGCGCAGGCACCAATGCCCGGCTAGGCAAGAGCCGCTATCTGATTGCTGAAGCAGACGAGAGCGATGCGTCGTTTTTACATTTACAGCCCATGATGAGCGTAGTAACCAACATAGAAGCCGACCACATGGCTACCTATGACGGTGATTTTTCTAAAATGACCGACACCTACATTGAATTCTTACACAACCTGCCATTTTATGGTCAGGCTGTGGTATGCGGCGACGACCCGGTCATTCGCGAGTTACTGCCCAGAATTGGTCGCAGCGTACTGACATACGGATTGAAAGATGACAACGACGTGCGGGCTACCAATATTCAGTTTAGTTTTGGACGCACCCGTTTCGATGTGTCACGACCGAACAAACCTGTACTTACCATTGAATTAAATCTGACCGGTACACACAATGTGCTCAATGCACTGGCAGCCATTACGGTAGCCACCGAGGAAGGCATCGAAGACGACGCTATTTGCAAGGCACTCTCAACCTTTGGTGGAATAGGTCGCCGATTTGAAATACTGGGCCAGTTTGATACTTCAGTGGGACATATTACCCTGGTAGATGACTACGGTCATCACCCTACAGAAGTGGCTGCAACAATTGCTGCTGCGCGCAATAACTGGCCATCCCAACGTTTGGTGATGGTATATCAGCCACATCGTTACAGCCGGACCCGCGATTTGTACGAAGACTTTGTGGAAGTGTTGTCCCAGGTAGATTGTTTGTTGTTGCTGGATGTCTACGCGGCCAGTGAACAGCCTATCGAAGGGGCCGATAGCAGGGCGCTTGCCAGATCGATTCGCGCCAGGGGGCAACTGGAACCTGTATACGTGAGTAGCCATGAAGAATTACCACTAATTCTGGCCAATCAACTGCAGGATGGTGATATTGTGATGTCTCAGGGAGCGGGTAATATTGGCCAACTCGCAAAAAAACTGGCGGCAACCGGTATGGAACCCGCAAATCTTCAGGGGCAAACGTCATGAAATTTACCACGTATTCTGCGCAACAATACGGGCGCGTTGCAGTGATGCTGGGCGGTGAATCGGCTGAACGCGCGGTATCGCTGAACTCCGGGAAAGCAGTACTGAGTGCGTTGCAATCAGCAGGTGTAGATGCCTTTGCCTTTGATACTGCTGAACGGCAACTAACTGATTTGTTAGCGGAAAATGTTGATCGTGTAATGATAATGCTACATGGTCGCGGAGGCGAGGATGGCTCCATGCAAGGCGCCCTTCAACAACTGGGTATTCCCTATACCGGAAGCGGTGTGTTGGGGTCGGCTTTATCGATGGATAAAATCCACACCAAGCAAATCTGGCAATGCCTGCAACTTCCTACTGCGAAATATGAAATTGCTGTAAAAAGTCGCTTTGAAGCTGGATCATGCGGCGCTATAATGGAAAAATTAGGGGGAATAGTCATGGTCAAACCCGCTCGGGAAGGTTCGAGTATTGGGATGGCCAAAGTGACAAGCGCTAAACAACTAGAAACCGCCGTTCAGGACGCCTTTAATTATGATAATCAGGTCCTGATAGAGCAGTTCGTAGATGGTCTTGAATACACTGTATCGGTTGTACAGGGTAAAGCTTTACCATCAATCCGCATGTCAACCCCACATACGTTTTACGATTATTCAGCAAAGTACCAGGATAATACTACCCAGTACTTTTGCCCCAGCGGCCTTTCTGATGAACAGGAAAGCACGCTGGCACAATTGTGTACCAATGCGTTTGAAGCGTTATCTGCCAGCGGCTGGGGCCGGGTAGATGTAATGCAGGACCGCCACACAGGTCAGTTTTATTTACTGGAAGCCAATACGGTGCCAGGCATGACAGAGAAGAGCCTGGTTCCCAAAGCCGCAGCCGCGGCAGGGATCAGTTTTCAGGAATTAGTGCTGGCCGTGTTAGCAACCAGTATGGAGCCTGCGTAAGCATGACAGCGCAACAGCATTCTGTGCCTTGGGGCGGCATTACCTTTTTGGTGATGTTGTTTGCTGTGTTAGTCGCAACGGGTATTAAAACTTACTCCTGGATGCAGGATGAGCAGCGGGCGCCGGTGCAGGTAATTGATTTTTCCGGTCGCTTTAAGCATCTGGACGTGTTGAAACTGGAAAAGCTGATTCGCCAGTCTCAACCCGGTAGTTTTTTTGCCCTGGACGTCAACGACATCCATCAGCTGTTGGAACAACAGCCATGGGTTTATCGAGCATCGGTGCGCAAGCAGTGGCCAAATCGACTTAAGGTGTATTTGGTTGAGCAAACGCCGGTAGCGCGCTGGAATGAAGATTTAATGCTGAATCCTTACGGCGAAAGCTTTAACGCTGAGGGAAAAACACTGGGACTGCCAAAATTATTTGGGCCTGGTGGCAGTGAGAAAACCGCGTTGGAAGGTTATAACGCCATGCAATCTCTGCTGGCAGGACAGAACCTGGCGATTGCGGAGCTCTCGCTGAGTGAGCGGTACGCCTGGCAGGTACAGTTACAGAACGGTATAGAACTGAATCTGGGCAGGCAGGAATTTATAGACAGGTTACAGCGTTTTGTGGATGTGTATCCGTTACTGGCGAAGCAACCCAAAGCAGTGAAATACGTAGATTTGCGATACGATACCGGACTAGCTGTTGGCTGGGACGACAATAACACGACAAAAAGTTAAGAGAATTAAATGTCTAAAGCGGCAGAACGTAATTTAATTGTAGGACTTGACATCGGTACCAGCCGGGTTAAAGCCGTCCTCGGTGAATTACTGGATGATGAACAAATCAGCATTGTTGGGGTGGGTACCCATGCCGCACGTGGAATGGACAAAGGCGGCGTTAACGATCTGAATTTGGTAGTAAAGTCAGTTCAAAGTGCCGTGAATGAAATGGAGCTCATGGCAGATTGCCAGGTGTCGTCTGTGTTTATGTCCATTTCAGGGCGTCATGTGAAGTGCCAGAACGAAAGTGGCATGGTACCGATTAACAATCAGGAAGTGACCCAGGAAGACGTGGATAACGTGGTACACGCAGCCCGTTCTGTGCCAATTGCAGCAGAACGCCGCTTACTGCATGTGTTACCACAGGAATTTACTATTGACGTGCAGGAAGGGATAAAGAACCCGGTTGGCATGTCCGGTGTACGGATGGAAGCGGAAGCGCACATTATTACCTGTGCCGATGACATGGCCAAGAATCTGGTTAAATGTGTTGAACGCTGTGAACTACACGCCGACCAACTGATATTTTCTGCGTTGGCTTCCAGCTATGCCGTGCTTACTGACGATGAGCGTGAATTAGGTGTTGCGGTGGTTGATATTGGTGCCGGCACCATGGATATTGTGATTTTTACTGATGGCGCTATTCGTCATACAGCGGTTATTCCACTGGCCGGAAACCAAATTACCAGTGACATAGCCAAGATATTCCGTACCCCCATCAGCAACGCAGAAGAGATCAAGGTGAACTATGCCTGCGCGCTGAAAGACATGGTGAGTATGGAAGAAAGCATTGAGGTACCCAGTGTCGGCGGTCGCCCGGCAAGGGTGATGTCACGCCATACATTGGCAGAAGTGATTGAACCCCGGTACCAGGAGCTGTTTGAGTTAGTGCATAAAGAAATCAAAGCCAGTGGCTTTGAGGAGCAAATTGCTGCAGGTCTGGTATTGACCGGCGGTACCGCCAAAATGGAAGGCGCGATTGAATTTGCAGAAGAAATTTTTCAAATGCCGGTAAGAGTGGGCAAGCCACTGGGCATTGTAGGTTTGTCGGAGTACACAGACGATGCAGGTTTTGCAACGGCAGTTGGGCTTCTGCAATATGGAAAAATGCAATTTGATAATAAAAAAACCAGTAAGCAGCGCGCCACAGACAGTATGTGGAAGCGGGTTCAAAGCTGGTTCAAGGGTGAATTTTAATTATTTTTTAGGGGGCGCTTAATCACGCACAACCGTGACGACGGAATTGTCACAATAACTGTGTTTGGTTAAGTGTGTATAGACGTACAAAACCGGAGAGTAAGTATGTTTGAATTAATGGATAGCCACGGTGAAGAAGCCGTAATCAAAGTCATCGGTGTTGGTGGCGGCGGCGGTAATGCAGTGCAACACATGGTGTCGCATAGCATTGAAGGCGTGGAATTTATTGCAGTAAATACCGATGCGCAGGTATTACGCAGTTCATCAGCCGATGTAACGTTACAAATCGGCTCAAATGTTACCAAAGGTCTGGGTGCTGGCGCCGATCCAAACAAGGGTCGTGAAGCAGCGCAGGAAGACCGTGAAACCATTCGTCAGGCCCTTGATGGCGCGGACATGGTATTTATCACCGCAGGTATGGGCGGTGGTACTGGAACAGGTGCAGCACCAGAAGTGGCTAAAATTGCCCGTGAAATGGGTATTTTAACCGTTGCGGTAGTAACCAAGCCATTTCCGTTTGAAGGGAAGAAGCGTACTGATTTCGCTAATCAGGGTATCGAAGAACTGTCGCGAAATGTAGACTCTTTGATTACTATCCCGAACGAAAAACTGTTAAAAGTAATGGGTCCTGGTACGCCATTGTTGCAGGCATTCAGTGCGGCAAACGACGTATTGCGCGGCGCAGTACAAGGTATTGCAGAATTAATTACCCGCCCGGGTCTGATTAACGTTGACTTCGCCGACGTACGCACTGTTATGTCTGAAATGGGTAAAGCCATGATGGGCAGCGGCAAAGCATCCGGTCCGGATCGCGCTGAAGAAGCGGCAGAAGCGGCTATTGCCAGTCCATTACTGGAAGATATCGACCTGTCAGGTGCCCGTGGGATTCTGGTGAATATCACTGCTGGTCCGGATTTTGCAATCGATGAATTTGAGACTGTAGGTAATGCGGTTAAGGCGTTTGCTTCTGAAAACGCAACGGTAGTAGTGGGAACGGTTATCGACATGGAGTTAACCGACGAACTGCGGGTTACCGTTGTCGCTACCGGTATTGGTGCGGAGCGTAAGCCTGATATTGCACTGGTTAGCTCTGAAGGTGCGCGTTTATCGGCATCTGCCCGTGAGTATCACAATGGCGGTGAGAGCCGCGCTGTAGGTGGTACCGACGGCAACCAGGCGCTAAAGGCAGACGAAAGCGCACAGCCTGGTAATGATCTTGAATATCTGGATATTCCTGCGTTCCTGCGTAAGCAAGCAGATTAAACCAGTAAAGAGAACTTTACACAGCTTTTACAGTCGAGACGTTAAATATTGCTGGTAATGCGGTAATATTCATGACAGATTTTTGACAAGTAATAGTCGGCTCCCTATAATTGCCGACCGTTTTTGTGTAGGTAATACGAAATCGATGATTAGACAACGTACAATTAAACATGCTGTCCAGGAAACTGGAATTGGGTTGCATAAAGGAGACAAGGTCACTATGACTCTCCGGCCAGCGCCTGCGAACACGGGAATCGTGTTTCGGCGTATTGACCTTGATCCGCATGTCGATATCCACTCACGCGCTAACGCCGTGGGTAACACAATGTTGTGTACGTGTTTGAACAACGAAGATGGCGTCAGTATTCACACCGTGGAGCACCTGGCGTCTGCGCTGGCAGGCCTGGGTATTGACAATATTATTGTTGAAGTAAACAGCAATGAGCTACCGATTATGGACGGTAGTGCGAGCCCATTCGTATTCTTATTACAATCGGCCGGCATTGAAGAGCTGAACGCGCCTAAGCGGTTTATTCGAATGACTAAACCAGTGCGCGTAGAAGACGGCGATAAGTGGGCTGAATTGCGCCCTTACGACGGCTTCCGTGTAGATTTCCAAATTGATTTTGATCATCCGGTAATCAGCCAGACTCGTCAGCACATGGTAATGGATTTTGATTCCTGCTCGTATGTGAATGAAGTGAGCCGCGCCAGAACCTTTGGTTTTATGCGTGATTTGGAATACATGAATGCGAATAATCTGGCATTGGGTGGCAGCATGGAAAACGCTGTAGCTCTGGATGATTACCGCGTACTGAACCCAGAAGGGCTTCGTTATGATGACGAATTCCTTAAGCATAAAATACTGGATGCCATCGGCGACTTGTACTTAGGTGGACACAGCATCATTGGTGAGCTGGCAGCTTATAAAACTGGCCATGGACTCAACAATAAACTGCTAAATGCAGTGTTGGCTCAACAGGATTGCTGGGAATATGTTACCTACGAGTCGTCAGACGAAGCCCCTATTCGTTACGCGCAACCTGCTCTGGTATAAGTAATTTTGCTGAAAAAGCCGCCCTTGTGGCGGCTTTTTTGTTGTTTATTTAAGGTAATTGTCGTTAGAATAGCGCAAAACGTGTTATTTTTAGCAAGTTTGTAACAAGTATCAGAACAAAAGAACGCAGCGCACAATTGTGCATTTAAGACACAGCGATGAAATTAACAGTCACATTTATAGGCAAAAACAGACGGGTTCGTCACAGTATGAGCGTGCGCTCTATTGTGAGCCTTACTGTATTGTCGTCGCTGTTTGTGCTGGTTTCCAGCCGTTCTACTGATTCTTCCTTTGAAGACCTCGCGCGCGTTAAAATTGCGCAAAATATCCTTGAAGCCGAAAAGCAGCAGGTCGAAGCATTAAAATCTGCTACGGGTGAGCAGGTTAAAGCACTTACTGAACAGTTAAGTGCAATGCGACTTACGCTTGACAAAATCGATGCTAAAACTCAGGTTCTCGCAAAGGCGATGGGCATTGACGAGCAGTCAGTTCAGGATTTCGGGCTGGCGTCGGTATCTGTCGCTAAACAGCTACAGGAAGAACAGGACAGGTTACTTACACCTATAGAAGAATTAGGCAATCAGTTGCTTTATAAGCAGCAGCAACTGGATGCCCTTGAAAGATTGGTTACCGGACACCATATAGATGAACAGATTAGTTTATCGGGTCGTCCGATAGAGAAAGGATGGTTGTCGTCTTACTATGGTATGCGAGCCGACCCGTTTACGGGCCAGCCTGCCATGCATAGTGGATTGGATTTCGCCGGCGAAGTAGGTGACGATGTTGTTGCCACGGCTGCGGGCATAGTAACCTGGTCAGGTGACAGGTACGGTTATGGCAAACTTGTAGAAATCGAGCACGGAGACGGGCTTGTGACACGGTATGGGCATAACGATTCGCTTTTGGTGAATAAAGGCGATCTGGTTACCAAGGGTCAGGTTATTGCACAAATGGGCAGTACCGGTCGTTCGACGGGAGCACACGTGCATTATGAAGTCATCAAGAGCGGCCAGAAAGTCGATCCTCTTCCTTACGTTTACAACAAATAACGTACTCTCTATCAAACCAGTCTGAAACGCGACTTGCCCTGGGGTAGCCCGAGCAGGTTATTTTTGATTACAGCAGTGGAAATACCAACACAATGTTTGCAAGCATTCTCAGAAAAGTTTTTGGCAGTCGTAACGACCGACTATTAAAAAAATTACAAAAGCAGGTTAGCGCCATTAATGCTCTGGAAGCCGAGTTTGAAGGACTGGACGACGCTGCATTGAAGCAGAAGACTGAAGAATTCAAGCAACGACTGAAGGACGGTGCAACGCTCGATGACATTCTGGTTGAAGCCTTTGCTGTTGTAAGAGAAGCGAGTAAACGCGTGTACGGGATGCGTCATTTCGACGTGCAAATGCTCGGTGGCCAGGTGCTTCACTCTGGTAAGATCTCAGAAATGCGCACCGGTGAAGGTAAAACACTCACCTCGACTTTACCTACTTACTTAAATGCGTTGACCGGTCGTGGTGTTCACGTTATCACGGTAAACGACTATCTTGCCCGCCGCGATGCTGAATGGAGCAGAAGCTTATTTGAATTCCTTGGTTTAACGGTTGGTTGTAACGATCCAGGCATGGCATCTGCGCAAAAGCGCGAAGCGTATCAGGCTGATATTACCTACGGTACCAACAACGAATTCGGCTTTGACTATTTACGTGACAACATGGCGTTCAGCCCACAGGATCGCGTTCAGCGTGATCTGTATTTTGCTGTAATCGATGAAGTTGACTCCATTCTGATCGACGAAGCCCGTACACCACTGATTATCTCTGGGGCAGCTGAAGACAGCTCAGAGTTATATTTGCGTATTAACCGCGTTATTCCGGAATTGGTTAAGCAAGATAAAGAAGACGAAGAAGATAAGCATGGCGACGGCGATTACACTATCGACGAAAAAGCCAAACAGATTCACCTTACTGAAAAAGGCCAAATTCACGTAGAAGAGATCCTCAAGCGCGAGGGCTTGCTGCCTGAAAATGAATCTTTGTTCGACGCGGGAAATATTTCGCTGTTACATCACATCAATGCTGCACTTCGTGCACATAAGTTATTTGCGAAAGACGTTGATTACATCGTTAAAGACGGTGACATTGTTATTGTTGATGAGCATACTGGCCGCACAATGGAAGGCCGTCGTTGGTCTGAAGGTTTACACCAGGCTGTTGAAGCCAAAGAAGGTGTAAAAATTCAGAATGAAAACCAGACTCTGGCATCCATTACCTTCCAGAATTACTTCCGTTTATATGAAAAGCTGTCGGGTATGACAGGTACAGCGGATACAGAAGCCTTCGAGTTCCAGCATATTTATGGTCTGGAAACGGTGGTTATCCCCACTAACCGCCCGATGGTGCGTGACGACAAGGCGGATTTGATTTACCTTACCGCACAGGAAAAATACGAAGCGATCGTTGAAGACATTAAAGCCTGTGTTAAACGTGGTCAGCCTGTTCTGGTAGGTACCATTTCCATTGAAAATTCTGAACTGATTGCGCGCATTCTCAAGAAAGAAAAAATTGCACATAAAGTACTGAATGCCAAGTTCCACGCACAGGAAGCGGATATCGTAGCTCAGGCAGGTCGCCCCGGTGCGGTTACGATTGCTACTAACATGGCCGGTCGTGGTACCGATATCGTACTGGGCGGTAACTGGCAGGCAGAGTTGGCGAAGATTGAGTCTCCAACAGAGGAACAAAAGGCTAAAATCAAAGAAGCCTGGAAGAAAGATCACGAGGCAGTGCTGGCAGCCGGTGGTTTACATATCATTGGTACCGAGCGTCACGAATCACGCCGTATTGATAACCAGTTACGCGGTCGTGCAGGTCGTCAGGGCGATCCAGGTTCTTCGCGATTCTATCTGTCACTTGATGATGCCCTGATGCGTATTTTTGCCTCTGAGAAGATGGCCAGCATGATGAAACGCCTGGGTATGGAGCGTGGTGAGGCCATTGAGCACCCATGGGTAACCCGAGCCATAGAAAATGCTCAACGCAAGGTTGAAGGCCGTAACTTTGATATTCGTAAGCAGTTGCTGGAATATGATGACGTGGCAAACGATCAGCGCAAGGTGATTTACGAGCAACGAAATGAATTGCTGGACGAAGGCGACATCAGCGAAACCATTCAAGCAATTCGTGAAGATGTTATTGGTGGCGTAGTGGATGAGTATATTCCGCCTCAGTCACTGGAAGAAATGTGGGATGTTGCCGGCCTTGAGCAACGCCTGAAAGCCGATTTTGCCCTTGATGCACCTATTCAGAAGTGGCTTGATGAAGATGACAAACTTTATGAAGAAAAGCTACGTGATAAAATTCTGACTGAGCTGACGGCCGCTTATAAAGGCAAGGAAGAGATGGTTGGCGAAGCGGTACTTCGTCAGTTCGAAAAAGCCGTTATGCTGCAAAATCTGGATAGTCACTGGAAGGAACATTTGGCTGCAATGGATCATTTGCGTCAGGGAATTCACTTACGTGGTTATGCGCAGAAAAACCCGAAACAAGAATATAAGCGCGAAGCATTTGAATTGTTTTCAACCATGCTGGAAGCGCTGAAGAGTGAAGTGATTACCATTCTGAGCCGGGTGCAGGTTCGTGCTGAGTCTGACGTTGAAAAAGTGGAAGAACAGCGCCGTCAGGCTGATGATGTGCCGAAGAATTATCAGCACGCCAGTGCAGATGGCGAGCCTGGTCCGCAAGCGAGTGGTCCACAAGCCGCACAGGCAGCGATGCCACGCACAGGTCCTAAGATTGGCCGCAATGACCCTTGTCCATGTGGTTCAGGTCAAAAGTACAAACAGTGTCACGGTAAATTGTCGTAATACTGAAAGCGCGTTAATCAAAGGGGCAGTTTGCCCCTTTTTTATTAGAGGTGAATATGAAAGTGGTAGACGTTGCGGTTGGCGTAGTGATCAGAGAGGACCAAACATTTGTTTGTTTGCGTGCCAGTGATAAACATCAGGGCGGCAAGTGGGAGTTTCCCGGTGGCAAGGTAGAGGTAAACGAAACTGCTGAAAACGCGCTTTGCAGGGAATTGCTAGAAGAGATTGCGATTACTGTTACGCATACGCAGCCTTTGCTGACAATCACACATGACTACGGCGACAAGCAAGTGCGATTGGTCGTTTTTATTGTTGATGCCTTTATTGGAGAGCCTAAAGGCAATGAGGGGCAGCCGGGTAAATGGTTACCAGTATCGGCCTTAAATCCA
>NZ_JBLBUE010000110.1:0-11379 GCF_047290655.1 Alteromonas sp. AMM-1
CGAGACCCACTTTCGTCATAAAAATGATCCACAATTGCGTCTTTTACCTTGAGTGCACCAAACTGCGTGTTGTTAATTGCCCGGCTGCTGCCGTGAAACTGTACGCTGAAGGTATCTTTGGTAGAAAACTGCATTGACCAGTCTACTTTACTAGCGGTGTCGTACATGGCGTCAGCAGAACTGGCATCGCCTTCTGTGAGGATCCATATTACGCGGTTGGCTAGCCTGGACCACAAACACACGCGATAGGCATCTTCAAGCGAGCCATCTACCCGCAACATTCCCGGACTTTGTTTTATCGTGGCGTCAGGACAAAGCTGCGACACTTCATCCCTTAATAGTTCGTCCATTCCGCGACTGGTTGTAACCAGAAAACCTAATTGACTCATTACAGCCCCTGAACAAGTTGTTTTATGAGCTTAGGGCCCTGATAAATAAATGATGAATACACCTGAATTAATGACGCACCAGCCTCCATACGGGCTTTGGCAGTGGTAACATCGTGTATACCACCAACGCCAATAATAGGCAGCTTTCCAGCCAATGCTGTGTGCAATTGCTCGGTGATCCACTGACTTTGATTTACCAGTACCTCGCCACTAAGCCCACCGGCTTCACCAGCGTGTTCCAAGCCCTCTACCGCTTTGCGATCCAACGTAGTATTGGTTGCAATCACGCCATCCATTTCGCATTTAAGCAACGAACCAGCAATACCCTGAACTTCTTCAGCAGTTAAATCAGGGGCGATTTTAATGAATAACGGCACGTATTTATTATGTACTTTTTCCAGTGTGCGCTGGGCTTCTTTCAGGCCACTTAATAAAGCCTCAAGCGCCGCACCATATTGTAAATTGCGCAAGCCCGGCGTGTTCGGTGACGAAATATTAATGGTGATATAACTTGCATAGGCGTAAACCTTATTTAAGCAAATCAGGTAATCGTCCAGTGCTTTGTCGTCGGGCGTATCTTTGTTTTTACCAATGTTGATACCCAGTGCGCCGTCATAACGGCTTGCTTTTACCTGTTCTACCAGGTAATCAACCCCTTTATTGTTAAAGCCCATGCGATTAATAATGGCGTGTTTTTCCGGCAAACGGAACAAGCGTGGCTTAGGGTTACCCGGTTGGGGCTTAGGCGTTACGGTTCCCACTTCAATAAAACCAAAGCCCATTGCTGCAAATGCATCAATACATTCGCCGTTCTTGTCTAATCCGGCAGCAAGACCAACCGGGTTTCTGAACGTCACACCAGCCACAGTAACGGGTTTGTCTGCTGTTTTTTCTGAGTACAGCGCCGACAACGGCGTACGCTGGGTTCGGTTGAGCCACTTAATGGTAAAGTCGTGACTGTGCTCCGGTTCGCATTTTAATAAGGCTTTTTGAATAAGTTCGTACATGAAGTGTTATAACACCGTGTTAAGTTTGGCTGCCCCTGCATGACAACAAATAAAAAAATAACCAGACTACAGGTGGCAGAAAGCCCCGACTAGCGGGGCTAACTAAGTCAATTGGTTACCGCAGTGTAATATTGCGGTACCCTTAATCCCGAAGGCACATAGTTTACTGGTTAGACTTCATGCTTAAAAGCATCAATTCTCGCAATGCTACAGAAAACTTCGCAAAATCGTGATTTGAACTGGTCTTAAATTCGCTCATCATATGATACCAGCGTTTTAACAGACCTTCATTGTTTTGCATCCAATTAGCCAGAATCGCATCGGCATCTTTGGAATCAGCGTTACTGCTCAGCAGATTCGATACAATTGAACGCTGTTGCCAATCCAACTCTTCCCGATAAGACGCGCGGGCCAGAGCCTGCCAATGGTTACCAACGGCTTGTGTATTGATCTGCTCAAGGAACCAATGAAGTTCGAGTTTGGACCCCATTTGATAATACAGACGCGCTGCAACATCGATACTGTGTTTATCCTGTTCTACGATCTGGGTTAAATCCAGGGCACTGAACATATTGCTGAATGCCGCCACTTTACTGGCAAGATCCTGCGGAACCCCTTTATCAATCCATTTTGCGGTTGCATCTTCCAATTGCTTAATTTCGGATTTAACCAAATAGTTAGCCAGATTCGAACACAAATCATTCACTGCAGGCTGATACTTCTGGATAGACGCTTCAATGTCTTTGGAGCTATCGCCATGGCGAATATACCAGCGCGTGCCCCTGCGCATTAAACGTCTGGCGCTTTCCAACATAGCCAGTTGAGCCTGTGCATCAATCTTGTTATCGAGATCTTCAATCTCATCCCACAATTTACCGATGCCAAATACGCCTTTAATAACACTGTAGGCATTGGTAATTTCAACGATATCGGCGCCGGTTTCTTCCTGCATGCGGTACACAAAGTTATGGCCCATGTCATTAACCATGTTATTGGTTAACTTGGTTGCAATGATCTCTGCGCGCAGCGGATGCTGTTGCATCTGCGCAGCAAAACGTTCACGCAGCACGGGGGGGAACGCACTGATTAACAACTTCCCGTGATAGGGGTTGTCGGTAAGCGCGGGTATATTTAACTGATCCTTCAGCACCATTTTGCCATAGGCGGTTAACACGCTTAGTTCCGGACGGGTTAAGCCGCGATCAGAGGCTGCGCGATCAGAAATTTCGTCATCAGAAGGAATGAACTCTAACTCGCGGTTGAGTGCACCATCGCGCTCCAAACCGTGAATAAAGCGCAGCTGTTCTTTAATTGAAGATACACCGGTACGTTCGCTAATGGAAATTGCCTGGGTTTGACGATAACAGTCTTGCAGCACAATGTTGGCCACGTCATCTGTCATGTCATACAGTAAATTATTGCGCTGTTTAACCGTTAAATCACCATTGCTAACTAACTGGTTCAATAGGATCTTAATATTAACTTCGTTGTCTGAACAGTCTACGCCGCCCACGTTATCGATAAAGTCAGTGTTTACCCGGCCACCATTGGAAGCGTATTCCATACGACCCAATTGCGTTAATCCCAGGTTACCGCCCTCGCCCACAATTTTGGCGCGAATATCGCGGCCATTTACGCGCAAGGAATCATTCGCCCGATCGCCTACATCTGTGTGACTTTCTTTCTTACTCTTAACATAAGTCCCAATACCGCCATTCCAAATCAGGTCGACCGGCATTTTAAGAATATTGTGGATCAATTCACTGGGTGTCATGGTGCTTTGACGTGTACCCAACCAATTCTTCATTTCGGGCGTGAGTGTGATTGATTTGGATGACCGGTTGAAAATACCGCCGCCTTTGGAAATCAACGAGCGATCATAATCATCCCAGGACAAGCTTGGATTGTCGAATAAACGCTTTCGTTCCACATACGTTTTAGCCGCATCCGGCTCGGGATCAAAGAAAATATGCAGGTGGTTAAAGGCCGCAACTAAGCGGGTATGTTCCGATAGCAACATACCATTACCGAACACGTCACCTGCCATATCACCTATACCAACACAGGTGAAATCAGTGGTTTGACAGTCAATGCCGATCTCGCGGAAGTGACGTTTAACCGACTCCCATCCACCGCGGGCAGTAATACCCATTTTCTTATGGTCATAGCCCACACTGCCGCCTGAGGCAAATGCATCGCCCAGCCAGAAGTTGTATTCCTCTGAAATGCCATTTGCGATGTCTGAGAAAGTAGCGGTGCCTTTATCGGCTGCTACAACCAAATACGGATCGTCTTCATCTAAGCGCACAACGTCTTTTGGCGGAACAATTTCACCATTAACAATGTTGTCGGTGATATCCAGCAAACTGCGGATAAAGGTGCGGTAACAGGCTTTACCTTCCTCAAGAATTTCCTGACGGGTAGCACCGCTTGGCAATTGCTTACATACAAAGCCGCCTTTTGCCCCTACCGGCACAATCACGGTGTTTTTCACTTTCTGTGCTTTAACCAGTCCGAGAATTTCGGTACGGAAATCTTCCTGACGATCTGACCAGCGCAAGCCACCACGTGCTACCCTACCGCCGCGTAAATGCACACCTTCTACTTTCGGGCTGTATACGAAGATTTCGTATTTAGGCAGTGGCAATGGCATTTCCGGGATTTTTTCAGGCAACAGCTTGAATGAGATGTATGGCTTGTCGCTGCCATCCTGTGCTTTCTGGTAGAAGTTGGTACGCAATGTAGCGTTAATTAAATCCAGATAACGGCGAATAATCCGGTCGTCATCCAGGTTGCTCACTTTGTCCAGTGCTTCGTTGATTTTGCTATCCAGGGTTTCCAGACGTTTTTTACGCGACTTACGGGTCGGATTAAAAATCTCTTCAAAATAGTTAATTAACAGCCCGGCAATTTGCGGATAGTTAGACAGCGTGTTGGCGATATAGTCACGGCTGAAACTACTACCGGTTTGACGCATGTACTTAGCAAACGCGCGCAGTATGGTAACGTTGCGGCCTGTGAGTTCAGCACTCAATACCAAGCGGTTAAAACCATCGTCTTCCAGAAGGTTGTACCATACTTTGGCAAACGCATCCTGGAATAGCGCCTGGGCTTTATCCATGTCTAAATCGTTGCCGCTCTTGTGCAGCATAGTAAAGTCCATTACCCATTTAACAGTGCCGTCTGCGCAGTTAATCTTGTAAGGGCTTTCGTCAATCACTCGCAGACCAAAGTTTTCCAAAATCGGCAATACGTCAGATAAATGGATTGGCTCGTGCAAGTGGAACAGCTTTAACTTAACGATTTGGCTGTCGGCCTGTTCTTCCTGTGGGCGGTAAAACAACATGCCCATGTTGGTTTCTTCAGACAGTAATTCCAGCTTTTCAATATCAACCAGGGCCGCAGTGGGTAAATTGTGCTCAGTGTAAGAACGCGAAAATGCGTTAACGTATTTGCGCTCCAGAGATTTCGCTGTGGCTTCACCATAGGCAGACGACAACGCAGTCGACAATCTGTCGCTCCAGGTCTTGGTCAATTCAATGATATTCTGTTCTATTTCCTTCACATCGATTTCCGCATTGTTGTCGTTTACCCGGGCAATGTAGTGCGTTCTGGCATACACAGATTCAGAAAAGAACGTGGTAAATTCAACTTCACCAGCAGCCCCCAGCGAGTGTTGCAATAGTGCTTGTGTTTCTTTGCGCAATTGGGTGTTATAGCGCTCTCTTGGCACATAAACCATGCATGAGAAAAAGCGACCGAAGGTGTCTTTTCTAACAAATAAGCGCGTGATGCCACGCTCTTGCATCTGGAAAATACCGCGTACAATTTCAGCCATTTCTTCTTCTGGCGTTTGTAGCAGCTCGTCGCGTGGGTAGGTTTCAACAATATTATTGAATGCTTTAAATGCGTGAGTGCGCGGATCAAATTCAGACAGCTCACAGATACGGCGAATTTTGTCCGACAACAATGGGATATCACGGGTACTGCTGTTGTAGAAATTGGCAGAATACAAACCAAGGAATCGATGCTCGCCAATCACCTGGCCTTTGCTGTTGAATTCTTTTATACCCACGTAATCCATGTACGCAGGACGGTGAACGCGCGAGCGTGAATTGGTTTTGGTCAGTAACAATAACTGAGGACTCAACGCAGCCTTTTGCGCGCTGGAGGGCATCGCGGAAAGTAAACGCGCTTTATCACTGATGGAGTTTTTCATCAGGCCCAGACTGCTTTCGTTATCCGGATGCCACTGATGATCGCCTTCAATTGCCTTTATTGTGTAATGGCGATAACCCATCAAAGTGAAATTGTGATCGTTCAACCATTCAAGGAAGCGCACCGCAATGTCTTTTCTGTCGTTAGCAATTGGCAGTTTTGCCTTTTTCACCTGAGCTGTAATCGCGGAAAGTTTGTCCAGCATTAGCTGCCAGTCAGATACTGCCAGCGATACTTCATCCAGTGTGGAGAATAACTCTTTGGTTAGCAGGTCAATATCTGCCTTGCTGGTTTGACGATCTACTTCTATGAAAACCACCGTTTCGCGAGAATTCGTAGTAGCCTTGCTTTCACCAAATCGAACCAATTGATGCGCGTCATCGCGATCGATGTTCATCGGGCTGTGGATCAGCATGTGCGCAGTGATGCCTAAACGGTTAAGTGCCATGCGAATGGAATCAACCAGGAAAGGCATGTCGCGAATAATCAATTCTACGATGGTATGTGTAGACTTCCAGCCGTGTTTGTCAATTTCCGGGTTAAACACGCGAACATAAGGACGCTGGCCGTCATAATTGGCAAACGCATTCCACAAACTCAGCGTTGCCCCGTATAAATCACTGTCGTTACGATGCTCTAAGTCATCTAAAGGAATATTTTTGAATAATTGTCGACCGAACGTGGTGATCAGTGTTCGGTTTTGGTTATCGACTTTTTTGTCGATTAACGAAAAAACGTTCTCAAGCAAAACTGAATAGCGCTGAGAGCTGACTGTCATGTGCTTACCTATAGAGTATTTTTAGTTTAAGTATAGATTGTACAAGCATATTTTCGCTAAATAAGCGATGAAATAAAAGAGCTCGTTTTACATCTTTTTTACATTTTAGATAACTATGCAAATAATCCAAATAAAAAGGAGCCATTGCGGCTCCTTTTTTGGTTACTTATGCGAAAAAATATTTTTCATTAGTTTTCGGTACGGTTAAACCAGAGAAGCCGCGCCAATGCTGGCAGTACAACAATGGCTCCTAACATGTTAACCAGGAACATAAAGGTAAGCAGAATGCCCATATCAACCTGGAATTTCAGTGTTGAAAATACCCAGGTACTTACCCCGATTGCCAGTGTCACACCGGTAAACAACACCGCACTGCCACGCTCTTTCAACGCTTCCAGGTAAGCCTGATTCACCGACATGCCCTGCTTAATCAAAATGCTCATGGTTGACAGAATATAAATACCATAGTCAACACCGATCCCCACGCCTAGTGCGATAACTGGTAGTGTGTAAACGGTTAAACCGATGTTGAGATAAGTCATCAGCGCCTGAGCCAGCACGGAAACTACGTACAGTGGCAACACTACTGCAATGGTTGAACGCAACGAACGGAAACTCATTAAGCACAAAATGATTACCGCGCCAAACACATAGATCATCATCGGCATTTGAGCTGCTTGCACTGCTTCGTTTGTGGCAGCCATTACGCCAACCGGACCTGATGCCAGGCTAAACTTCATATCTTCAGTCTGGTACTCATCGCGGAATGCTTTAACCGCATTCACTACGCGGGTAATCGTCTCGGCTTTGTGATCTTCCATAAACAAAATGATAGGCATCACCGAGCAGTTACCATTTAACAGCCCTGAGGACGTGGGTACCCGAGAAATGGCTTGCACCAGTGTTTGCTGATTGCGAGGCAGCACCTGCCATTTCGGATTGCCTTCGTTGTAACCGGCATTAATAACCTTGGCGATAGAGGCCAGCGAAACGGCCGACTGGACGCCGTCGATGTTGGTCATTTTCCACTGAAAATCATCAATAGCACGCATTACATCATAAGACGTACATGCTTCAGCTGACGTTTCAACCAACACGGAGATGTAATCTACGGTTACTTCGAAGCGATTGGTAATTAACGCGGTGTCCTGATTGTAACGAGAATCTTCGTGCAATACGGCCGCGCCAGCCTGAATATCACCGATTTGCATTTTCTTCGACTGAACCACACCAAGCACGAATAACATCGCCGTGACCAACACAATCACCATAGCGGTACCTTTTCTGGTACACACGTCGAGTATGTGCCACATGCCTTCTGATTTGGCTTCCTGACCAGCAAACTGGTCCAAATAATGTTCAGGGAAGCGGATGTAGCTCATTAAGACCGGTAATAAAACCAGGTTAGTGAGAATAATTACTGCCACGCCCAAACTGGCGGTGATAGCCAATTCGCGAATAATACCGATATCAATAACTAACAGGGTTAAGAATCCGACGGTATCAGATAATAAAGCGATCCCGCCTGGAATGAGCAATGCTCTGAAAGCGGACATTGCAGCTTCTTTGGCGTTATTGCCTTTTACTATGTTCTTTTCAACGGCATTGATCATCTGTACGCCATGGCTAACACCAATAGCAAATACCAGGAATGGCACCAAAATAGACATGGGATCCAAACCGAAACCCAGTGTGGTGAGCAAGCCCATTTGCCAGATAACCGCAATCACGGAACACGCAATAGGCAGTACAGTTAACATGACATTGCGCGAGAAGAAGTACACCATCAGTGCGGTGATCACAATGGCAATCGCGAAGAACAGCACTACAGACTTAGCGCCGGTTGCAACATCACCAATCATTTTTGCAAAACCGATAATGTGAATGCTCACCTGATCATTTTCAAACTGACCACGCAATTTGTCTTCCAGTAGCTGCGCTAACTCAAGTGTATTTAATTGCTCGCCTGTTTCCGGATCCAGTTCCAGTAACTGTGCCGTTACCATGGCACACCGGTAATCATTCGATACCTGACGGCCTACAATCTTTGCTTTTTCAATGTTGGCAGCAACGGTTTCCAGTGCTTTGGGATTCGACGAATTAAAATCGGCTGGAATAACCGGCCCACCAGAGAATCCGCCTTCAACAATTTCGGTAAAACGCGTAGACGGTGAAAATAGCGATACAACCAAAGAACGGTTTACGCCATTAATAAAGAATAATTCGTCGTGTACATTTTTGAGAGTGTCAAAAAATGGCTTATTGAAGATATCGCTGTCGCGATCACACACTGCTACCAACACGCTGTTAGCGCCACCGAAATCCTTGCGGTGAGCCATGTAGGTTTGCATGTACTCGTGATTAAGCGGAATGTTTTTTTCAAAACCGGCATCCAGCTTCATACGCGAAGCCTGGAATGCCAGCAATAACGTGGCGAACACGAACAGCAAAATAACGGCTGGACGGTTCTTAAAAATCAACCTTTCTGAAAATTGGCTAAAAGAAGACATAAAACTGATTTAATCCAAAGAAAGTGAATAGATGCCGTCAGCGGCAGTAACAATGGTTTCACCCTGAACGGTGGCAGCATTTAATAACGCAGACTTACTTTCTGTAGTGGTAATACTCACACCATCAGACACCGTGCATTCATCCTCAGAAGCAAAGGGATCATGCGGGCTCAGCGACAGTGGAATGGCTGATTTTACCACCACGCCGTTGTTACCGATAAAAAATAAATTATCAGTGCGAACAATAATTGAATTGATCGTTGCGGTGTTACAGGTTTCCAGATATTGCCACTCCTCACCCTCTTTCATAGCAAAAATATTGCCACGTAAGCCGGCTGCCACAACGGTACCATTTTCCATCTTCTGAATATCGAAAAATGACCCCGTGTATTCGATGTCAAAACGCTCCCAGGTGCTGCCATTGTCTGCGCTATATGCCAGCAAACCGGCTTCACCAGCAAGATACAAGTTGTTATCGCTGGCAATACTGATTCGGTTGAGATGCGGTAAAATCGATTCGAGCTCCTGCTGGTAGAAATCTTCATTTTCTACGCGAATTTCTTCCAGATATTCACGATCCATTGGATTTAAAAACGAGGCGTGTCTTACCGATTCCCAATTCGCTCCGCCGTCCTGTGTTTGATAAAACAAACCATAAGCACCAATGGCGATACCGTTTAGTGCATCTAAAAAGAGAATATCGAGAAAAGGACGATCCAACTCAGGATCATTGTGCTGAATTTCCCAACTTAGGCCGCGGTCGGGAGAATGAATAATAACGGCGTCATGGCCAGCAGCCCAAATATTGTCACCAATAACGGTAACCGATGTTAACGTGGCCTGTGTGGGTACATTAACTTGAGTGAATTCCTTATCACCTTGCTTTATCAGGATATGACCCCGCTCTCCCACTGCAACAGCGAAAGACTCAGATTCAATATCCAGTAATAGTGATTCTCGTACCAAAGGGGCTTGGTATGCTTGCTCTGCCTGACAAACTAACGAAAAAACGAGAATTAGCACGGAAGAAATCAATTTGTGCATTAAAGGGTTAAACCTCCGGATAAAGTACACGCTATGAAGGCATGCTACTGCTGTGAAAGCAACGTAATCACCCTGAACAAAGTGGGCTTATTGTTATTGTTGTTGGGTTGCTGTGTAAGATACGCACTACCACTGGGTAAGTTGTATCTGTTTAGTAAAACAATGAGGCAGATGGCTTTCACCACTACCTCACTTATTTAAACGGGTACATTTATTGTACCCGTTTGTTCTCTGTTAACGCATACCTTCGCGACGCAGAGCCTGCGGCGTAAACTCTGTTTCAGCCGGACGAACAGAAAAATCATACATCTGCTCTTCGTTGTCCAGACCAATCGCCAGGTAACGACGAGAGTTCAGATCGTGATATACATCCAGTGTTGACCATTGAGTAGGTACTTCGTAGTAGTTAACGCCATAAGCTACTGCTACGCGGTACAGTTCTCCGCGGTTGTCGTACATATCGGCCAGTTGGATTTGCCAGCTGTCTTCATCGATAAAGAATACGCGCTTCTGATAGATATGACGGAACTCATCTTTTAATGAGGCTTCCACTACCCATACGCGGTGCTTTTCCCAACGGGTTAAGTCTGGATTAACGTGATTGGGTGTCAGAATATCGCCATAAGTTACGGTATTGCTGTGCAATTTGTAGTTGTTATAAGCAACATACATCTCTTTCTTGCCTTTTAACTCCCAGTCGTAACGGTTTGGTGAACCGTTGAACATATCGAAGTCATCTGTGGTACGCAGGCCATCAGCAGCTGTTCCAGGCGTATCATAAGCAATGTTTGGTGCTAAACGTACACGGCGCTGCCCCGTGTTGTAAGTCCACGCTTTACGCGGCTCTTTAATTTGATCCAGTGTTTCATGTACCAGCAATGCCGTTCCTGCCAAACGCGCAGGTTCCGTTACTTTTTGTTTAAACATAAACAGCACGTTGTTGGCCAATAACGACTCAGGGGTTGCATTATCCTGAGAGTACTGAATGAGTAACTGCTCGTCGAAGCCAATTACGTTGTAATCACCGCTAGCAGTTACGGCGGCCTGACCGCCGTTGCGCTGCACAGCCTGTCCGCGATAACGCGCAATGTGATTCCAAATCGCCTCTAAGCCATTAGCAGGAATAGGGAAAGGAATACCAATCGCGGCTCCTGACATACCGTTACCGCCATCTAACAACTCTGCACGCGTTGCGTTTGCTTTGGTTGCGTCATACACAAACTGTGGGTTAGACGCTGAGCGGTGTGTTTTGTATACAGGCAATTTGAATGATTCCGGGTAGGTCTCAAACATCTTAATTAAGCCGTCAGACAAAAAGGCAGCATGCTCTTTGTAGTTCGCTCCGGTAATGGTAAACAGCGGCGCTTCACCGGCATAAGGATCAGGGTGGAAATCACCCGCATTGTAGCCTGCAGGCGCTGAGGTTATACCGC
>NZ_JBLBUE010000111.1:0-11310 GCF_047290655.1 Alteromonas sp. AMM-1
AAGCACTGATAAGCTATAAGCTATGCAAACAACTCATTTAACCGAAACACATTTTTCCGATTTGCCTATCAATGGCAAAGTGATTGATGCACTAAATGCGGCTAATTTTACGCATTGTACACCAATTCAGGCGTTGAGCTTACCTCCTTTATTAGAAGGTAACGATATTGCCGGCCAGGCCCAGACCGGAACTGGAAAAACCATCGCATTTCTTGTCGCGACATTCCACCACATTTTAAGTCGTGCGCAGTCGCCTGAAGACAAGAAAGCTGGTCCCAGAGCCATTATTATGGCACCTACCCGCGAACTTGCTGTGCAAATTTATAATGACGCAGAACTACTCGCTCAACATACCGGACTTTCACTTGGTCTCATTTATGGGGGCGAAGGTTATCAAAGTCAACGGGAAACATTGCAGGAAGGGGTAGATATTGTTATCGGCACGACCGGACGCATTTTGGATTACTACAAACAAGGCGTGTTCAGCCTGAATAACATTCAGGTTGCTGTGCTTGATGAAGCCGATCGCATGTTTGACTTAGGCTTTATAAAAGACATCCGATTCTTGTTCCGTCGCATGCCGCCAGCCACCGAGCGCTTAAGTATGCTGTTCTCCGCCACGCTGAGCTACCGCGTTCAGGAACTGGCTTATGAACACATGAACAATCCTACTCATGTTCAGGTAGAAGCCCAACAAATGACCGCCAGCCGCGTGTCGGAAGAGCTGTTTTACCCGTCAGATGACGACAAGATGCGCCTGCTGCTTACCTTACTAGAGGAAGAATGGCCGGAAAAAGCCATTGTATTCGCCAACACCAAACACAGCTGTGAGCGGGTCGCCGACTGGCTCGAAGCTGACGGCCACAGAGTTGGTTTATTAAGTGGTGATGTTCCGCAGAAAAAACGCCTGGGCATTCTGGAAGCCTTTACCAAGGGCGGCTTAGACATTCTGGTTGCAACTGACGTTGCGGCGCGTGGCTTGCACATTGAAGCAGTGACACACGTGTTTAACTATGATTTGCCGGATGACCCGGAAGATTATGTACACCGCATTGGCCGCACCGGACGAGCGGGTAAAAGTGGAATTGCAATTAGCTTTGCCTGCGAAAAATACGCATTAAATCTGCCCGGCATTGAAGGTTATATCCGCCATCCAATTCCAGTTACCGATTATGTGCACGACGCCTTACTGGACGATATTACGCCACCGAGACAGCGTCAGCGTAAACAAAACCGACGTCCGTCTAACCGTCGGGGCAAAGGAAGACCACCGCAGCAAAAATAATACGGCGTTACACTATGCAGCCTGAAACTCAATATGACGCCGAGACACTCGGCGAATACTACGCGGCCGTTGACTTAGGATCGAACAGCTTCCATATGGTAGTTGTTCACGTGGTTAACGGAAGCGTGCAAATCATCGGCAAGGTAAAGCAGAAAGTACGCCTGGCAGCCGGTCTAGACAAAGACATGGTACTTAGCCTTGAGGCGATGGAGCGCGGCTGGCAGTGTTTAGAGACTTTTGCCGAACGGTTGCAGGACATTCCCGCTTCGAATATTCGCATTGTTGCTACAGCAACCTTGAGACTGGCTCGTAACGCTCAGGATTTCATCGAAAAGGCGGAACAGATCCTGAAACACCCTTTGCAGGTAATTTCAGGTGAAGAAGAAGCCCGCCAGATTTATTTAGGTGTGGCTTACACCTCAGCTAACCAGGGCAACACGCTGGTTATCGACATCGGCGGCGCCAGTACCGAAATCATCATTGGCAACGACATGCAGCCCATCCACTTGGTCAGTCTGGACATGGGTTGTGTAACCTTTATGGAACGTTATTTCCTCGACGGTGAGCTTTCACAAGCTAATTTCGACCGCGCCATGGAAGCAGCCTATGCTTTACTCGATCCGGTAGTAGACAGCTTTTTGTGCTTCGACTGGCACAACTGCCTGGGCGCCTCGGGTACTCCACAAGCCATTACCGAAATTCTGGTGAAACAAGAAATCAGCGATGCTATTCGCCTGGATTACCTGTATAACCTGAAACAACAATGCATCGATTGTGGCAATCTGGCTAACCTGGTGATTGATGGCCTGGAACCTAATCGTCAGCCTATTTTCCCCAGCGGTTTAGCCATTCTTCTTGCTTTGTTTGAGCGATTAAAGATTGCCACAATGAATATTTCTGGTGGTGCGCTACGCGAAGGTTTGATTTATGGCATGCTTGATAACGTAAAGCACAACGATCGCCGAACGCAAACCATCAACACGGTAATGCGCCGCTACCACATTGATAAACCGCATGCTGTGAATGTAAGAAAGCTGGCAATTAACCTGTGCAAGCAACTTTGTAAACAATCCGATTTATGCCATCTCGATACAGAGGCAGTATTAGACGCTGCTGCGATGTTGCATGAAGTGGGATTGCATATCGAATACAAAAAGCACCACGATCACGGTGCTTACATATTGAATTACATTGACTTACCCGGTTACACCCGCCTGCAGCGTGCCGCCATTCGCGACTTAGTAAAGTGCCATCGCCAGGCAGTTAAAATTGAACCGTTTAATTTGTATCACGATGATGTACGTGCCATGTTAATGGGGTTATTGCGCATTTTGCGTATTGCCGTGGTGGTATGCCTGCGCAGACATCAGCAGCACATTCCAGCAATTACACTGAAAGTGGATAACCAGGATTGGACCCTTACCTTCCCGGAAAACTGGCTGAAAGAGCATCCATTAATTAATGCGGAACTGGTAAATGAAGCCTGGTTACAACACCGGGCAGGATGGCACCTTACCTGCAAATAGCTCAAATAGCACTGCAACCAACCAGAAATACAGAACAGCTATTCTTGAAACTAACACATTGAAAAGGCGGAGTTATTACTTCGCCTTTTTATTTGAATTAAATTACTTTTGCTTCAACAACCTTGCAGCTTCTGGTGCAAAGTAGGTAAGAATGCCATCTGCGCCTGCGCGCTTAAATGCCAGTAATGATTCCAGGATCACCTGCTCCCGGTTGAGCCAGCCTTTTTCAAAGGCCGCCATATGCATAGCGTATTCGCCGCTCACCTGATAGGCAAAGGTAGGCACTGCAAGCTCTGATTTACAACGACGTACAATATCCAGATACGGCATGCCTGGTTTTACCATCACCATGTCGGCCCCTTCCTCGATATCCAGCGCAATTTCGGTAATCGCTTCGTCGCTGTTAGCCGGATCCATCTGATAAGTCTTCTTGTTACCGCCCTTAATATTGGCTGCTGAACCAACTGCATCGCGGAAAGGCCCGTAGTAAGCCGATGCATACTTAGCGGAATAGGCCATGATACAGGTATTAATGAACCCGGCTTCTTCCAGTGCATCGCGAATCGCACCGATTCGCCCGTCCATCATGTCTGATGGCGCCACAATATCCACCCCGGCAGCGGCGTGTGACAACGCCTGCTTGATGAGAATTTCTACGGTTTGGTCGTTTACCACATAACCATGTTCATCAATCAGGCCATCCTGACCATGCGAAGTAAACGGGTCGAGTGCCACATCTGAAATCAACATCATATCGGGCACATGTTTTTTCAGTTCCCTAATGGCCGTTTGCGCAATACCATCGGGGTTAAACGCTTCACTGGCGCACAGCGACTTGGCATCCATTGGTGTAACCGGAAACAATGCCATGCTGCGAATGCCGAGGTCATAGGCTGATTGCGCTTCCTTTACCAGTAAATCAATGCTCAAACGCTCTACACCTGGCATCGACGGCACGGCCTCACGCTGATTCGTACCAGGCAAAACAAATACCGGATAAATTAAATCGGCTGCACTTAACTGATTTTCTGCCACCATGGCGCGTAAGCCATCGGTACGGCGTAGTCGGCGCATTCTGCGCGGTAAATATTGTGAATAAGACATGTTTAACCTTTACTGTTTTGCCACAACCCGGTTTCGTCCGGCCTGTTTGGCTAAATATAATCGTTCGTCGGCTGTTTTGAGCAGGCTGTTTTCTTCATCACCAAAGGCAATCACCCCTGACACCACACCGGCACTTATTGTCAGCGAGATCACTTTGCCATCAAACATACAAGGCTGGGCGGCGATTTCAGCGCGCATGGCTTCTAATAACTGCTCCGCGCCATCTGTATCGGTATTAGGCAGAATGATACCAAATTCTTCCCCACCGTAACGGCACACATCGTCGCTTAGACGCTTTAGCTGCTGTTGCAGAATCGAAGCGACATGCTTAATACATGCATCGCCCGCACTGTGCCCATGTTGGTCGTTTACTGACTTAAAGTAATCTATATCAACCATAGCCAATGCCAGCGGCGTTTGTTCGCGGCGACTACGTCGTCCTTCTGCCTGGAGGCGTTTATCAAAATGGCGGCGATTGCGAATACCGGTGAGCGGATCAATCGTGTTGAGCTTTTCCAGCTCTCGGTTAGCTTCCGACAATTCCCTGAGGGCTATCTCCAGCTCCAGGGTTCGCTCGCCCACTTTATACTCCAATTCATCCTGAGTGGTTTGTTGCAGGTCAATCAATGCCTGTTTTGCCCTTACGGCCTCACGTTCCTGCTCAAGCGCATCCTCTTTCGCGGCCAGCATAAAATCGCGCTGACGGCTGTAACTGATAGCCAGAATAAAGGCCAGCATCAGCACTTCGATGGCTGCTCCGTAAACCAGCAGCACCTGTGAAGGCACATTAATCGATACAATGTCCAGATTGTCCAGACTAGCCGTAAATGCACTCACCAATAGCGCTCCCCAGGCCAGCGCATAGTAGCCTGCAACCGATACCTTTTTGCGAGCCAGCCAAATGGCCACCCCCATGATCAGGAACACGGTAAAGGTAAGCAATACCAGGAACAGGCGAATAGACACCGCATAATCCAGGAACAATGCGCTGGCAGCGATGAGGCCAAACGCACCCGCCAATACCTTGAATACAGTGGCCAAGCGCTTGCTGTGACTGGATATTTCCAACAGCGAAGCGGAAAACACAACCGCAAAAATCAGCGTGGTACTGGCAAACAGGGAGATCGCTTTAGACTGAAACCACGCTTGTTCTGGCCATAAATATTTGTAGGCAAAACCGTGTAACGTGGCAAGTGTAAGCCCCAAACAGATCACATAGCCGGTGTAGTAAATAAACGTAAGCGTACGTGTAGTGAAAAAGAAAAACAGATTGCTCAGTGCCATGGCTAACAACAAGCCAAAGAACAGTCCCATCACCAGGTTAGTGTTGCTTATATGTTCCCAAAAAGCCTTTTGCTGCCAGATTTTCACCGGCACTTTTACTACACTGCTCGATTGAACCCGCATAAATACGGTTGCAGATCCCTCTTGTTCGGGTAAGGGAAACAGAAACCCGTGATATTTGCTGTCGCGCTGTTCAAATGGCTCAGCATCGCCAGCATGAAACTTACCGGAACGTCCACCCGAATGAATCCATACATCTATGCTGTCCAGTAACGGATAACCAATTTCAATGTAAGCAGCCTGTTGATTAATACGGGTAACGGGCAAAGTAAAACGCAGCCAAACGGGTTCGTCAGACAACCCCGCATTCATCGGGTTATTATCCTCCCGCCAGGCAGCATCTGGCGCAGCCATAACCTGGTCAATAGCGTCGCTGTATTGCTTGTCGGTCAGCACCTTCAACGCGGGCCAATAATAATCCCGGGATTGTTGCAAACCTTTGTCGGTAAACAACACCAGTAATGCCACTACACAGACTACCGTAAGGCCAAACAGCCATTTGTCGGTTATACGGGTGGTGGGAGTACTAAACTGCATATTTCTGCCTACAAATTAAACAGCGCAATGCTGTTTTTGTAACTCGTCATCTCTACGTTTTCAACAGGTTGATCGAGTAACGTTGCAAGAGCATGACCTACATGAGGCAAAAAGGCCGGCGCATTATTTCGCTGCCGTGGTTTGCGTGTTTTTGGATACAAGTAAGGCGCATCGGTTTCCAGAATCAGCTTGTCTAGTGGCAGGCTGAGTACCGCTTCCCGCAGCGCTTCACCGCGTTTTTCGTCGCACAGCCACCCGGTTATGCCTATGTACAACCCCAACGCCAGATAAGACTGCATTTCCTTTACATTACCGGTAAAGCAATGTGCGATGCCGCCGGGCAGTGTTGGCATGTAGCGGTTTAGTAGCGCACACTGATCGCCAAACGCCTCTCGCTCATGCAGATATACCGGTTTATTGAGTTGTACGGCAATCGACAACTGCTTCTCGAACACCTCGCGCTGGGTTTGCCTCGGTGAGAAATCACGGTTGTAATCCAGACCACATTCACCAATCGCCACCGCACCAGGCGACTGCGCCATAGTGATCAGTGTATCCCAGTGATGAGGCTTTGCATCTTTGGCATGATGAGGGTGAATACCCAGGGTATAACACAAGGTATCCGGGTATTGTTGATAGAGTTGTTCAGCAACCGACCACTCATCAGGATGCGTAGTGATCAGGCAAAGCCGTTCTACCCCTTCCTGCTTTGCCTGGGAAATTGTTGCTTCAGCCGGCATTCTGTCATCAAACAGATTTACCCCAGCATCAAACCATGGCATTTACTGGATCCGTTTTACTTTAATGCGTCGGTTAACGTCGTTGTTGCTAAGGAAAAAAGAGCCTAACGAACCCCGTTCGATATACACTGCCATGCCTTCTTCCAATTTAAAGTAACCCGAATCCACCTGTTGCCATATGGCCCCCGACTTCATGTGGATAACCATTTTTCCACGGGCAGATTTGGTTACGTTAGCGACGGTATCAGTGATATTTTCAAGCGCCTGTACTTCAGACTTCACCTTCAAACCAAACTGACTTTGCGGAGCTGGCTTTGATGATGGCGCGGCGGCAATGTCAGAGGCACGCGGCTGAGGCTGTGATTCAGCCTGCGATTGGACAGATTGTTGCTTCTCTTCAACAATTTCTGTGATGGTTTTATCCATGCGCTGCGGCATAGGGCGCTTATTGGCTAATTCGTTTGCGTTTATGGCGTCGTAACAGGCTAACCGCTCAACGCCATTCTCTATCGCACGACATGCTGCCAGAGATTGTTGAAGCGTGTCTGCCTGCAACGAAGGCGCAATAATAAGGAATGATAATGCCGGCAATACTAGGTTGATTCGCAATTTCATGTGTGTGTCCTGTTTTTCTGACAACCAGACAAGCGCAACTTATGCAGGTTAGTAGGTATTTACCTGGGGATTGTCTGGTTATTCGTCAGACGCGTCTGCGTCGTCTTTTTTCGAATACATGCCACCTACAATGACACCAAACTCAAACAAAATCCACATAGGAACGGCTAACAGTGTTTGTGAAATAACGTCTGGTGGTGTGAGTAACATGCCCACAACGAAAGCACCAACAATTACGTATGGACGTTTCTCGCGCAGGCTGTCTGCGTCGGTAACACCAGTCCAGATAAGCAACACAATCGCAACGGGGATTTCGAACGACATTCCAAAGGCAAAAAACAGTTTCAGAACAAAGTTTAGATAACTGTTGATGTCGGTTGCGACGGTTACGCCTTCCGGAGCGACAGACGTGAAAAAGGCGAACGCGATGGGGAACACCACGAAATACGCAAAGGCCATGCCTGAATAGAAGAGAATGGTGCTGGAAAACAGCAATGGGGCAACCAGTTTCTTTTCATTGCGATACAAACCCGGTGCCACAAATCCCCAAACCTGGTATAGCACATAGGGAATGGCGATAAAAAACGACAGCACCATAGTGAGTTTAAACGGCGCGAAAAACGGTGAGGCAACGTCTGTGGCAATCATGGAGGCATTCTCCGGCAACGCATCCAGTAATGGCTGAGCCAGTAACTGGTAAAGATCGTTGGCAAAGTAAGCCAAACACAAAAACACAACCATCACACTAAGTAGTGCGCGCAGAATTCTGGTACGCAACTCAATAAGATGCGAAATTAAGCTGTTTTCTTCAGACATCTAAGGCTTTTTATACGGTTCTTGAACAGATTCAGCAGCCTTTTTCAACTCATCTACACTGTCTTGCAATTCTGGAGATAAGTCCTTCAGGCCTTGTTGCTCAGCTTTTTTCAAATTCTCATGCAGCTCGTGCACACGCAGTTGGTGTTCAACCTCTTGTTTAAAGCCGGAAGCCATATTGCGCACGCTACGCACAGTTTTCAGCGTAGATCGGATGGCTCCCGGTAAACGTTCAGGCCCCAGCACCAACAGCGCCAGCACACCAATCACCAGGATTTCAAAAAACCCAATATCAAACATTATTGTTTTTCTTTAACGGCACTTTCTGTTTTAGCTGACGCCGTTGCAGCTGGCGCTGGCTTTTCTTCTACTTTTGCCTGACCTTCTTTGAAGTCGGCATCAGCTTCTTCATCGGTAACTGCTTTCTTAAAGCCCTTCACCGCACCACCTAAATCTGAGCCAATGCTTTTTAGACGCTTGGTTCCGAACAGCAACACCACAATCAATAAAATGATTAACAGTTGCCACAAACTAATTCCACCCATAAAAACCTCTTACTTACTTCTGTACACACAGTATGCCACCGACAGCGTGGCCGGGCAGTACTTTTATCCCTGAATCAGTACATTCTACCGAGGCTGCGCCGATAAGCCAGCATTTGTTAGCTGGTCTAACCGAATAATTTTACGCTAAATTACAAAGCGATCGACGCAAGCAGTAACAAAAAATAATTTGCAGGCTCCGGCTTTATCGCGCAAGCTTATAAATAGCTGTTCAGCCATTAGGACCGGGCCACTTATGATTCGTTCCACATCTGCACTGCATGTCGCAACTAAAAGGATTTAGGTATTTGAAAACACCGTTCAGTAGTAAAGGGTGTTGGTTTGTCATTTATTTTCTCTGCGCCTTGAGTACGCAAACCTTCGCCGAGGAACAAACTGATATAACGTCTCTGCCGCCGGCGGATGACGCCTGGCTGGATATTTGGCACAGCAAGTTCAGCAATTCAATGCACTACACCGCGCAACAACTGGATGAGTTTTTCGCTTTAGACGGCAGTGATAACCATAAAGACGCCCGCGCTGAAGGGCGCGTCCGCTTTGGTATTGAACCAAGAAGTCGCGACCTCATGGCTACCGATTTTCGCTTTCGCATACGGGTTAAGTTGCCGGCTTTAAAAAATCGGGTTGATTTATTGCTGTCGGATGATGATGACTATACCCGCCAGGACAACATCCGCGCTGCGAGAGACTCGGTTAATCATTTGCAGGATTCTGCCAGTCTGGCACTTCGGTATCAAAAAAGTGAAAACTCCAACCTGTCTCATCGCATCGGTGCGGGGCGTGGCGATCAATTATTTGCCCGCAGCAGATACGAAGATGAAATAGCGTTAAACGAAAAGTTACAACTGAACTACGACGGTGAAATTTACTACTACACCCGCGACCAGTTTGGAGCGGAACTAGGGTTAAATTTCACCCGCATGCTCGCCGACGACAAATTTGTAAGAATGCAAAACCGCTATTATTTCAGAGACCGTAGTGACGACTGGTTATGGCGTCATGAGTTTCAGTATTTACGACCACTCACCGATCAAAGTGCCTTACTGTATACTTTTTTTATAAAAGGCCTTACCGAACCCAACTACCATGTTACCGAAGTGTATACCAGTGTGAGATGGCGTACGAACTACCGCAGAAGTTGGTTGTTCTTTGAATTGGAGCCCTTTGTGATCTGGTTGAAGGAAGAGCACTTTTCGCCTTCGTACGGCCTGGCTTTACGATTTGAGTTCTACTACGGAACAAACTAAAACGCACAACTGTTTACTTTTCACCCAATTAGTGATTAGCTTATTGTTCGACCGACTAACACACAGTGTTGATTGTTCTGGTTGCGCGTTAAGATAGAATTGGGTTTAATAATTGCCCAGAACTTTAGTCTAATGGATCGCAGAAAAGGGAGATTTGTTCGCATGCGTGTCAAGAATGCCATTCGCTTTGTGCTTTTCTTGGTGTTGTCTTTGCCTGCGTTTGCCCTTCAGCCTGAACATGATAAATCCATCACCTTTTTTCGAGACACGTTCCACACGAACGGCCCTCAAGCCACTTTGCAACCTGAGCGCCCAGCAACGGCTAAACGCATGAACGAGGAACTAATCCAGTTACTGTTTTCTGCATTTACTGCGTTTATGGTAGTGGGTGCTATCAGAGGACAACAGCGCCAGGACTTTACGCAGTTCCGGCAAAGCAGTAGTCCAAACTAACGTATTTCCGCCAAATCCTTCTAAAAATACAGTAGAAGATAAAATTTAATCATTTAACTTCAGTGCATTACGGAAATGCATGTTGTTTCTTTAAGCACGTAACAAATGTTGTTGTCTTCCAGCGCTGGGGGTTCATTAGTATATGGATTCGCTAGTGCGGGATCGTTAATAATCTCATTTAATGGCTTCTCACCAGATTGAATTAATACATTCAAAAGTAGAATCCTTAAGTCAGTTACAGCTATATCTTCATATAAATTAAGTAACCTGGCATTGGCGGTAAGAGCCAGGAGATGACCCACAACATTTCTGTAATTTTTAATCGAAGACCAGGTAATGTTCTCGAGTTCTTTCTTTCGTTCTTCATTCGCTTGTTGATCACGCTCAGCTGCCAATAGATACTCGGAAAATAAGTTACTTTTATCTGTGCTCTCAGGGATGAGTTGATTTTTAGTCATCCCGAAAAGCGTATTAATTGTCATGTTCTCTTTGTATTTTACCCTCGCCAAGAATTCGTGAAGGAGACCTTCATTTTTAGAAGGCTCGTCGGCTAAGTATTCGACTTTAAGCGCCCTTGTTCCGTCGGCAAATAATCGCAGCCACATTTTATTCATTGATATTTCGTCAACACTGAGAGGTTTCAATACCGGTTCAATTAGGTCCCAGTCTTTAAATCCTGACTTAACTAATAATTCAACTAGCGGAATGTAGATAGCTTCATAGTGAACAATGGGAAGTACTATAAATACAGCCTCTGAGCTGGTTTGCGAAAATGTTCGATCTAGCTTTGCTAAACTGCCTAACATTGTCGCTGCTTTACGGTGCTCACCATCGTTTATCAAAAAGAGTATTTTTACGCCCATAAATCGAAATAGGTTTACCAGAGCGCTTAAATCAGGTTCGGTAGCAATCGAATCGAGAAAATCGAAGTTACTGAGCTATAGAGCGACAATTAACTTGAACGGTTGAGCGACAACTATCTTGACCGGTTGTTCTGTTAAGGTTCGACACGACAATTCGAGGAGAATGGCGTGTCGGGAAATCACATCACAGAAAAACAAGTCAGGTTATATATGAAGT
>NZ_JBLBUE010000112.1:0-11219 GCF_047290655.1 Alteromonas sp. AMM-1
AACCTCTCTGGTTAGCATTGCATACAGAACCAAAAGCATAATTATCGAAGATGATATTACTGCATATTTAACAGCTCTTCTTGGTAAAGACTTTTGAGTCATGGTTACCTACTGACAGCTAACGCCCTAATTTGGTGGCACAAACATGTGGGCTACACTGCGAAGCAGAGCCCGCGTGTTTGTGTCCCCAACATTTGTTTGTTATGCGTGCGAGACTCCTGCCCCTCGCGGCTTTGCCGCCACCGCCCGCTACAACAAACTATTGATTTAAATAATAACAATTACCTTAAAACAACCCTGGGCGAAAAGCCAGATGATAAAACCACTGCTTGGGAAGCGAACTGGCTGAGAAAATTGTAGTGCCAATTGATGGCGTTACCGGGCTAAAACGAATAAGCGTTGCTCAAGCAGTTTTAAAAACTGACAACGGTGGGCACAAATACAACCTATTGAAACTGCCTTGCTCTAACCCGCTGCCGCCGCACTAACCACATGAGAAATAAACAACGGCGCATAACAATTTAATATGTATCCAAATGGTGTAAAAACTTACGCCAAAATGGTGTATATAATTCGTTCATAATAATCCTAGAAGTTCTTTTTTTACAACCCTTTAATATGCACTTTTGCTGTGCGGTATGAATCTGAGAGTGTCAAATACACCGCTACGGGTAATTATTTTTTTGCCTTTCAACAATCCCTTTATGGCGTTCTCATTTTTCCCATTTTATGCTGGATAAAATCATAAAAAACGCGCCCTAAGTTCAGTTAGCGCATTGTATGTAGCGTGGTAAATTTCTGAAAAAAGGAATTTACATGCGGTCACCATTTATCAATGCGGTCTACGAATTCATGATGCTCAAACGGTATGCTAAACGCACTATTCAGAGCTATTTGATTTGGATTGCCGACTATATTCGATTTCACAAATATCAGCATCCGAAGAAAATGGGTGATATGGAAGTGCGCGTTTATTTAACCCATTTGGCGGTTAAACGAAACCTTTCAGCCAGTACCCAGGCCAGCGCACTCAACGCATTGGTATTTTTGTATAGCAAGTACCTCGAACAGCCGCTTAGCACTGAGATTGACTTTGTAAATAGTGGCCGCAAGGCCAAATTACCAACGGTATTAACGATCAGTGAAGTGCAGCTTTTGCTTTCGAATATTCCTGAACGCCAGTCGTTACCTGTATCAATGCTTTATGGTAGCGGATTAAGGCTAATGGAGTGTGTGCGATTGCGTGTGAAAGATATCGATTTCGACTACCGCTGCGTGAAAATATGGAATGGTAAAGGCGGAAAGCATCGGGTTGTTACGTTATCCGACACCCTGGTAGCGCCGCTAAAAACGCAGAGAGAAAAAGTACAACATCTACTCGAGCGGGATAAAGCCAACCCAAAATACGCTGGTGTTTGGATGCCCAACCAACTTGCCAAAAAATACCCGGATGCCAATCAGTCGCTGGAATGGCAGTATTTGTTTCCGGCAAGTAAAACCAGCATCGATCCTGAATCTTCGCTAAGACGCCGCCATCATATTGATGAAAAGCAATTGCAGCGCGTGGTGCGTCATACCGCGCAGGAAGTTGGTCTTAAAAAATCCGTTACGCCACATACATTGCGCCATTCATTTGCAACGCATTTATTACTCAAGGGGGCAGATATTCGTACTGTGCAGGATCAACTGGGCCACAGCGACGTGCGAACTACACAAATATACACGCATATTTTACAGCGGGGAGGTAATGCAGTGGTAAGCCCGCTTGAACTGTTGTAATCCAAACGGGCCAAAAGCGCTGCCAGGTTATTCCTTGTCGTAAAGAATATCCATAACGGCAGCAAGTTCGGTTTTGCCTGCACGAACTTCTTCTTCGCTCATGTCGGCGATTTCGTGTGGGAACACTAACCAGTCATCACTTTCGTTTACAAAGTAATCCGGCACAATGTCGGTTTTGTTGTTTGCCGGCTTGTAATAAGGGCAAGCAATACGGATGTCTTTGGGCATATTCAACCGCATCAGCTTTTTAATCTGCTTGATTAATGCGTCTACACTGCGCCCGGAATCGAATACATCATCCACAATCAGCAACGCGTCATCGGCATTGGCATTCTCAATTAAATAATGCAGGCCGTGTACGCGAATGTCTTTGCTTTGTTTGTTAATACCGTAATAAGAGGAAGTGCGAACGGCAATGTGATCTGTAGGCACTTTTTTAAATTCGAAAAATTCTTGAACAGCAATACCTATGGGTGCACCACCGCGCCAAATACCCACTATAAACTGCGGGCGAAAGCCATCTTTGTACACTTGCGACGCGAGACGAAATGAATCCTGGAGCAAATCCTGCGACGTAATAAAAACTTTATTCATAGTGTCGGAACCGGGCGAAAAATAAAAACGAGATTATAGGTAAAAATCCGTAATATTGCACGGACAATACATAATTTCCTGACCATTTATTCAGGTTTTGCTTTATTACTGGTGAAACTAACTCAGACTGTTCTAGCCTTCTCGTTGTAAAATTCTGGCGGGCTGTACTTTCATCGCCCGCTGCGCCGGGTACCAACTGGCCAGCAAACATAGCATCAGCGAAAACAGCGTCACCCATACCACCTGTTGCCAGCGCATATCTACAGGCAACCCACTACCATCGGCCGATAACGCCAAATGAATACCCAATAAATCCAGCAAATCGTTAATAAACAGTACAGCTAAAATGCCTAATACCGCGCCAATGGCCGCCCCTTTCAAACCGTTTAGCACACCATTTATCATGAAAATAGCGCGCACATTACTTACTTGCATACCTTGAGAAAGCAAAATAGCAATGTCGCTGTTCTTTTCAGACACCACCATTACCAGCGCAGACACAATGTTAAACGCCGCTACGGCAATAATGAGCAGCAACATTAAAAACATCATATTCTTTTCCATTTTTACCGCGTCAAACAATGGGCCCTGACGGGAACGCCAGTCTGATGTAGCATACCCGGCAGATTGCAGCGTCTCCACAACCTCCTGATACTCAAACGCGTTATCTAAAAACAGCCGGGCATCGGCCACGCTACTGGCGGGTTTACGCATTAACCTTGTCAGGTCATCTACGTGCAAATACATTACTTTGTCATCCAGTTGGGAACCTAGATTAAACACCCCGGTTACCGTTACCAGTCGTTGGCTCGGCATTCGGCCATAAGGCGTATAAACGCTGGCACTCGCTACCATAATGCGGATCTGGTCTCCCGGGGTGACCTCCAGTTCCATAGCCAGCGCCCGGCCAATGATCACACCAAACTTAGTGGTATTGAGCCGGTCGAATGAGCCCTCCAGCATGTTTTTAGCCACAATGCTGTGCTGTTGCATAGCGTCTGGATCAACCCCTTGCAGTTGAACGCCACGCAGTGCCTGACGAGACTGTACCAGGCCTTCGGCTTCCCGAAATACACTCACAGCCCGCACACCGGGCAAAGCCAGACCGGTAATATTTTCAACCGGTGTATCATGGGCCACCACTTGCGGCACAATGCCTAAAATACGCTGACGAAGCTGGGCTTCAAAGCCGTTCATTACCGACAGCACCACAATCAGCGACATCAAGCCTAGCGCAATGCCTGCAATGGAAAATCGGTTTATAAACGCCACAAAACTATTGTGTTTGCCGGCAGTCGCGTATCGTGTTGCGATTAACGCACTCAGTGGTAATTGCATGAATTTGGGTTCCGGTACAGTGTTTCTGGCCTGGCGGGTTATGCCGTTGCGCCGCTGCGCGCACAATTCAAAACACTGTTATAATAAACAAAAACTTAAGCTCGCTGCATAATACGTGTAAGCTACTCAGCGCACAAGTCAGCCCGGAGAGGTAACGTGGATTCACTCACCCTGGAACAGAAGCAGGCACAATTTAACGAGTTCTTTTTAATTAGCCACGCGCTAAAGGTTAATGTACGCACGCTGCCAAGCGATTTTGTACTGCCTGAGCCGGATAAGTTAGAAGAACATATGCCTTATGCTTTTCGCATTGCCAGTGAGATGTCGTCAATCGAAACCCAGGCACTTCGCCCGTTACGAAATCTCAGTACGCATGCGTCGGATTTAGTCAATTACCTAACTCACCAGTCGCGCAAAATCGATTTGATGATGTCGTATATTTTGCACCAACAGGACGATCCAAATTACCGTACCGATAGTATCAGGTTCGGCGGTGGCGGTGTGGTTGTGAACCACAACTCAGAACTGGCTGTAGGCACAGTGGCTGAACTTAAGATCTTCGTAAGCGAAGAAGCCGCTGCCGTTTTCTGCTATGGCGAAGTTATTGCTTGCCAGCAAGAGTCTAATGGCTACCATATAGCCTTTATTTTTACCCGAATTCGAGAACAGGATCAGGAGCTATTGGTGCGTGCCAGCCTGCACTTACAAACGCAGCAGCTAAAAAAACGCAATCAATCCAATCAGCCTTAGTCCCGCGTGCTTGCGTGATAGCACCCAGCGCGCCTACATCACACTGAACAGGAATTATGACAGCCTCGCTTCTTTCATTGCCGTTACCTAAAGCCAGAACGTCCGCCAGTCATCAGGATCACCAGCAATGGGGTAATTTACAAGGCAGCAGCCGTGCCCTTGCCGTGGCGCGAGCAAGCCAACAAGCCAAAAAGCCATTGGTGTTAGTTACCGCCGATACCCCCTCTGCGCTAAAACTTGAAAAAGAAATCCGTTATTTCCTGGGTAAAGACGAGGCCACCACGCCCGTTACGCTGTTTCCCGATTGGGAAACCCTGCCCTACGATACCTTTTCACCGCACCAGGACATTATTTCTCAGCGGCTGGAAACCCTGTTCCGCTTAACGCAGGACCCAACAGGGATCTTTATCGTACCGGTGAATACCTTAATGCAGCGACTGGCACCGGTAGAATACATCGGCCAGCATTTATTATTGCTGAAAAAAGGCCAGAATCTCGACCGCGATACCTTCCGCCGACAATTGGAACAGGCCGGTTACCTGCACGTAAGCCAGGTGCTTAGTCACAGTGAATTCTCGGTTCGCGGCAGTATTATTGATTTGTTCCCCATGGGCAGCAAACACCCTTACCGCATCGACCTGTTTGATGATGAAGTCGATAGCATCCGTGTATTCGACACCGATACCCAGCGTTCAAGCGATCCTGTAAACGAAATTCGCATGTTACCGGCCCGCGAGTTTCCTACCGACAAAAATGCCCTTAACCTCTTTCGCAAACAGTTTCTCGACCGTTTTGAAGGCAGCAATAACGACGGTTCTATATTTGGGCAGGTTACCCGTGGCACTATGCCAAGTGGCGTAGAATACTATTTACCGCTGTTTTTTGAGAAAACCGCAACCCTGTTTGATTACTTCCATCCCGATACTCAACTTGTGCTGCACGGCGACGTAAACGACGCCAGTGAGTTCTTTTGGGCTGATGTGTCCGAGCGCTACGAACAATATCGCTACAACAAGGCGCGTCCGCTATTGGCGCCCAATGAATTGTTCTTACCCGTAAGTGAACTATTCTCGGGCATAAAACAGTGGCCAAGGGTGTCTTTGAGTCAGGAAGTACTGGATAACAGCGCAGGCAAACACAATCTGCACTGTGAAAAGCTCGACGACATCGCGCTTAATCCACAGAAAAAACAACCTGCGCAGGCCTTATTGGCGGCAATCGATGACGCCAAAGTACGCGGTGCAAAAATATTGTTTTGTGCTGAGTCTCAGGGCCGGCGTGAAAACCTGCTGGGCGTGTTGCGTAAATACCAAATCAAGCCGGTTGAGTTCAGCCATTTTAACGACTTTCTCACCAGTCATGAGCCTATCGGTATCAGTATTGGCATGGTGGAACACAGCTTCCGCTGGCGCAATCCCGACGGCGAATTGCTGTTTATTACCGAAACGCAGTTACTCGGACACAAAATTAGTCAGCGCCGTCTGCGTACGGCGCAAAAAGCCACCGATGAAAACGCCATTATTCGCAACCTGGCGGAACTCTCCGTGGGTCAGCCGGTTGTGCATCTGGATCACGGTGTAGGCCGTTACATTGGCTTGCAAACCCTCGATGCGGGTGGCATTCCTACCGAATACCTGTGTATTGAGTATGCCAAGCAGGCAAAGCTATATGTGCCTGTATCATCGTCACATTTAATATCGCGCTATAGTGGCGGAGAGCATGACAGCGCAACATTGCATAGCCTGGGTTCAGATGCCTGGGCCAAAGCCAAGAAAAAAGCCGCCGAAAAAGTGCGTGACGTCGCCGCAGAATTACTCGATGTCTACGCCAAACGCGCAGCAAAACCGGGGTTTGCCTATCCCATCAACTGGGAAGATTATCAGTTATTTGCCGATACCTTTCCGTTTGAAGAAACCCCCGACCAAATGCAAGCCATTAACGCCGTTATTCAGGATATGGGCGCGCCCCAGGCTATGGATCGTCTGGTGTGTGGTGATGTGGGCTTTGGTAAAACCGAAGTGGCCATGCGCGCGGCATTCCTGGCGGCCAATCAGGGTAAACAGGTAGCCATTCTGGTACCCACTACCCTGCTAGCACAGCAACATTACGAGAACTTTAAAGACCGTTTTGCCAACCTGCCATTCAGAATCGAAGTAATATCGCGCTTTGTTAGCGGGAAAGAACAAAAAGCCGTGCTCGATGGCATTGCCTCTGGCAACGTCGACATTGTAGTGGGAACACATAAACTGCTTAGCAATGACGTAAAATTTAACGATTTGGGCCTGGTGATTATCGACGAAGAACACCGCTTTGGTGTACGTCAGAAAGAGAAGTTCAAAGCGCTGCGCGCCGATGTGGATATTCTTACCTTAACCGCCACGCCGATCCCCAGAACGTTGAATATGGCAATGTCAGGCATGCGCGACCTGTCCATTATTGCCACGGCACCAGCGCGGCGTTTAGCTATAAAAACCTTTGTGCAGCAGCGCGACAAAGCAGTGATCCGCGAAGCCATTATGCGTGAAATTTTACGTGGCGGTCAGGTGTATTTCCTGCACAATGAAGTAGACACCATTGCCAAAACGGCAGAAGAAATTGCTGAAATCGTACCTGAAGCCCGCATTGCGGTTGGGCACGGTCAAATGCGTGAGCGTGAACTAGAGTCGGTCATGAGTGATTTCTACCACCAGCGCTTTAACGTACTGGTGTGTACAACCATCATTGAAACCGGTATCGATGTCCCCACCGCCAACACCATCATTATGGACCGCGCCGACCATTTGGGCCTTGCCCAGCTCCACCAGTTACGGGGGCGGGTTGGTCGCTCGCACCATCAGGCTTATGCGTATTTGCTCACGCCTCATCCCAAACGCATGACGCGCGACGCGGTTAAACGTCTCGAAGCGATTTCCAGCCTGGAAGACTTAGGCGCAGGTTTTGCTTTAGCCACGCACGATTTGGAAATCCGCGGAGCCGGTGAACTACTGGGTGAAGATCAGTCAGGGCAAATCGCAACAGTGGGCTTTACCCTTTACATGGACATGCTGGAGCAAGCAGTAGAGGCCCTCAAAGCCGGTAAAGAGCCGTCGCTGGATGAAGCTTACAGCCAGCAAACTGAAATTGAGCTACGCATTCCTGCGTTATTACCCGAAGATTACATCGCCGATGTAAACACCCGCCTGTCGCTATACAAGCAATTGGCCAGTTGTAAGCACAACGATGATATTGAAGCTTTCCAAATTGAATGCATTGATCGCTTCGGCTTGTTGCCCGACGCAGCTAAAAATCTGATTGCTGTTGCCGAACTGAAATTAAAAGCGCACAAGCTGGGCATTCAGAAAATGGATTTCACCAGTATTGGCGGTACCGTAGAATTCAAGCAAACCACCGCGGTAGACCCCGGTTTTATTATATCGCTGGTGCAAACACGCAGTCAGATGTTCAAATTTGAAGGCAGTCAAAAACTCAGGGTAGTAAAGAAAACCGAGACAGCAAGGGAACGATTAGCTATGGTGGAAGCGCTTATTGATGAATTTGCCAGGGAGACCAAATAAGCATGAGGCGGATTACTGCTTGTCTTATCGCACTCACTACCCTTTCAGGCAGCCCAGTGCTGGCCCAGGAAGACGATAATTGGTGGTTCGACATCGAAGTGGTGTTGTTTTCGCGCGCAACACCGGTAAACGAACTATCGGAGTCATTTAAAACGCAACAGCGCCTTACACCGCCTAAAACCGATTTGGATTTACTGTCGCAGTATTTTCAGCCTGACTTAAAGTGGGTGTATTCTTCGTTACCTGAGTGTAATAAGCCATCGTCGCCCATTTGGGCAGAGGCACCCGATTTAGAAGAGATCCTGGCTACATACTATGTGCCAGAGCCAACAGATCCGTACGCATCTGCACCGGAAGCCATCCCGGAATCAATGGAAAGCAGTGATAATGATGATAGCAACACTGACAGCGCAGACCCTCTGGCGAACAACGATCAAGGTTACCAACAGGACACGGTCAACGACGATCTTGAAGCGCTAACCGACAGCGAAGCAATCATAATCCCCCCATCACCTGAGTCGATTGCCGCCTATTGGTTGGAATCCCATGTTGGCGAGGCCATGCACAAAAACGTGCTTCCCCCAAAACGCAATCTGAGTTGTGTTGCAAGCCAACACCCAGAATTTGTTACCAGCTCAGCGCAATGGCATTGGCAAGGCCCCAACCTGCATGTGCCCTTCCCAAATCAAACACCGTTGATTATTCACGGCGCAGACTGGGCGCGTTCGCAAACGCCGCATTTGTTGTCGGAAGAACAACTTACCCAACAATCGCTATTTACCAGTGTGCGCTGGCGCAAAGGTATCGACCGGTTGGCGCACTTTGCCTGGCGTCAACAAGTCAAGTTTGGGCAGGATAAAGCCGACACATTTCGTTTGTTTGCTGGCAAAAACTATGCTGAGCAATTTACGCCTGAAGGCGAAATGCGCCCTGCGCCTGTTGAAGGCGTATTGGAATTAACTGATGCGGTAAACACAATCGCGGATGCGGCATTTATTGATCCACAAACGCTGAAAGCAGAACAAACTGCTGCGTTTTTTAACGAGTTGAATACACGCTTATCTCAGCCACAGCCAGTTAGCTTCGCAACCATGACTGCACAACCCGAACAAGAACCAGGCATCAGTGTCGATCCCTACAGTGCGCAATTAACGCCTATTTGGGAACTGGACGGGTTTATTCAGGTGTTTCTGAAGTACATCAACCGGGTGCCTTATTTGCACGTTAACAGCGAGTTGTTTTATCGTCAGCCAGTACCGGTTAACACCTCACAAACAGCGCAACCTGCTAATACCCAGGCTTACGAACTGGTGTCGGTACCGTTTAAACAGGTGCGCCGAGTGATCAGTACCCAATTGCATTATTTTGATCACCCGTTGTTTGGCATGGTGGTGCAAATTCGGCGCTACGATCGCCCACCGGCTGATAAATCATCTAACGCGGTAAAAAAATGAAAATCTACACCAAAACCGGCGATGCCGGACAAACCCAGGTTTATGTAGACAAACCCATTCGGGTGAGTAAGCACGATCCACTCATTGAGTGTTATGGGGCAATAGACGAACTGAATGCGCACATGGGCCTGCTTCACGCTCAACTGCAGGAGCTCTGGTCACATCACACCAGCGAACATGGCATATCGCTGAACTGGCTAACCCGCATTCAAAACAATTTGTTTAGTGCTGGCTTTGCCATGTCGGCCAGTTCACGATTACCGGAATCGGCAGTAGCTGAACTGGAGCAACAAATCGATACGATGCAACGGGTTCTGGCACCACAGACTCAGTTTATTTTGCCCGGTGGCAGTGTGCTTGCCTCGCAAGCCCACGTTTGTAGAACAGTGTGTCGTCGCGCTGAACGTCAATTGGTAAGGGCCAGTGAACACACCGATATCGCAGCGCCGGTTTTGCAGTTTATAAACCGCTTATCAGACTGGTTGTTCGTATTCGCACGGTATGTAAACCTATTGGCTAACCAGCCCGATACGCCGGTTACACCGGCTTAATCAATTATTAAGATACTGCACTTGATATTCAATTAAGCAGGTTACCCGGCTACAGCCGGGTAACCACCACCACGCCGGTAATCACCAGGCCCACCAGAATATTTAACACAGTCCCCTCGCGTACCATAGTTTGAATGGGGATGCGGCCGCTGCCGTACACAATGGCATTAGGCGCGGTAGCCACTGGCATCATAAACGCACAGCTTGCACTAATTGCCGCAGGCATCATCAGCACAATAGGATCAACCCCAATGGCTGCCGACGCGCTGGCCAATATAGGCATTAACAAGGTTGCGGTGGCAGTATTGGAGGTGATTTCGGTTACAAAACTTACCGCCAGGCACAGCAGTAGCAGGGTTAATACCACAGGTAACACCGACAGTCCGGTTAATGCTTCGCCCAGCATTTGGCTTAACCCCGAAGCGGTAAAGGCTTTCGCCATACAAATGCCACCGGCGAATAACAATAGCATACCCCAGGGAATGGACTCTGCGGTGCGCCAATCCAGTAACTGCCCGGGCTTTTCTTTGTCCCCATCAGGTACCAGAAACATTAACACAACACCCGCGATGGCAATGGTGCTGTCATTCACCAGCGTCATGCCAGTCCAGGCCGACCAGTAGGGGCGGAAAATCCAGGCCAATGCCACAAAACCAAATACGGTTAACACCCGCTTTTCCGCTGGACGCCAGCCGCCGGCTTTGGGTAAGTCACACGGCGGCATTACATTTAAGTGACGGGTAAGCCAGAACGACATAATTGGGATCGAAATTAGCACCACCGGCACCCCGGTCATCATCCAGTTTAAAAAGCTGAGTTCGATACCGGTGGTTTGTTGATACACGCTCATAAAAATAATATTCGGCGGCGTGCCAATGGGTGTACCCACACCGCCCAGACTTGCTGCATAGGCAATCCCTAACAACAATGCCGTAGCGAGTTTTGGCGAATCCATCGAGGTGATAATTGCCATTGCAATGGGAAGCAACATTAACGCTGTGGCAGTGTTGGAAATCCACATGCTCAATACGGCAGACGTTAGCATAAAACCCAATACCAGCCGTTTGGCACTGGAAGAACCACATAATCGCAACATGTATACCGCGATGCGTCGGTGAACACCGGATTTTTCCAGGGCTTTAGACAACATAAATGCGCCCATCAGTAACAGGATCACATGACTGCCTAATGCAGACGAC